>DATGTP010000033.1:0-17372 GCA_035301825.1 Pseudogracilibacillus sp.
GGCATTCGGTTGACATCACTACTATTCTTCGATTCGGTTGTCACGAAAAAATAAAGTGTGATCGCAAAGGCGAGGGAAATAAGTAATACGAACCATTTACTTTGAAATAAATTATCCATTATTTTTTCCCCCTTAAGTTAAAGAAATTTGAATCGGAGGATTTAACAGACAAAGTTAAACTACTTTTTAATATATTATATAATTGTTCATCATCTACACTCCGGTATAATTCCCCGTTTTTCGTACACGATATAGCACCTGTTTCTTCCGAAACAATAATCGTTAAAGCATCTGTTACTTCACTAATTCCCATAGCAGCCCTATGACGTGTTCCAAGATCTTTTGATATGTCAGGGTCTTCTGATAAAGGTAAGTAACAAGCAGCTGCTACAATTGTCTCATCTTTCAAAATAACAGCCCCATCATGGAGCGGTGTATTCGGCGTAAAAATATTCGTCAACAATTGATTCGTTAATTTCCCATTGATTGGGATACCTGTTTCAGCATATTCACCAATACCTGTTTCAAGCTCAATTGTAATAAGTGCACCAATGCGACGTTTTGCCATATATACACAAGATGTAATAATCGATTGGGCTGTTTCTTCAATCACATCTTCTTCTGACTTAGTTGAACGTGTAAATAGCCCACCACGTCCTAGCTGTTCAAGTGCCCGGCGTAACTCGGGTTGGAATAAAATAATAATAGCTAAAAAACCCCACGATATCACTTGGTTCATAATCCATTGAATCGTCGGCAAATTTAAAATAGCACTAATAAACCATACAACAATGACGATTATAATTCCTTTTAGTAATTGAATCGCTTTTGTTCCACGGATAATCATAATTAATTTATAAAAGACAAACCAAACTAAAGCAATATCTACACCAATTGCTAAAAATTTAATAAAATCAATATCTGAAAGCACAGCAACACTTCCTTTTACAACCATTTCACCTAATAGCATTATTATAGCACATATCAATTCACGCTTGAAAATAAGAAGGCATATTTTCAATAATATTTAGTCGTTTGATCCATCTATGTAAAAAGGCGAAATGCAAGCATGCACTTCGCCTTATTGCTATAATAATTTTTCACCAAATAAAGAACCGATTAAGGCAACGGCCAAATCAGCCGTCTTACTTTTCATATCTAACATCGGATTGACTTCAACAAATTCACACGATGTAATCAAATCAGATTCTGCCAACATCTCTAAAGCAAGATGAGATTCACGATATGTTGCACCACCAATAACTGGCGTACCGACACCAGGCGCCTCTTCAGGATCAATACCATCTAAATCAAAACTTAAATGGACCCCATCAGTCCGCCCTTTTAAATAATCGATTGCTTCAGCCATCACTTGTGACATGCCTAGTCGATCCACTTCATGCATTGTATAAGTTTTAATGCCTAATTGTTTAATAATTTCCTTTTCGCCTTTATCTAAATCTCGAACACCAATATATACAAAATTTTCAGCTTTAATTTTTGGCTTCTCTGACATGATTGATGTTAATCTTTCATGCCCATAACCTAAACTTGCCGCAACTGACATCCCATGAATATTGCCAGACGGTGAAGTTTCCGGAGTATTGATATCACCATGTGCATCATACCAAATAACTCCTAAATTATCGTAATGCTCTGCCAGACCTGCTAATGTACCTATCGCAATTGAATGATCTCCACCTAATACTAATGGAAAACGTTTATTTTGTACGACTTCATTAACTGTCTGCGCTAAATCTGTATTCACTGAAACAATTTCAGCTAAATTTCGTACAGATTCATCCTTTTCTTCTTGTATGGGGCGTGGAACTTGTAAATCCCCAAAATCGTCTATCTTATAATTTAATTTTTCCAAACGTTCAACAATACCAGCATAACGAATGGCACTCGGTCCCATATCAACACCACGTCGCATTTGACCCAAGTCCATCGGCACCCCGATAATTGAAATATCTTTATTCAACTTCGCCACCTCCTACACTGTTTTATTTTACAGTGTATTTATCAATGGCTCAACCGGACATTTTTTTGCATATTTATTCACTTATGAAAGAAATACCTTCATATTCAACATCAAGTGGCAAAGGCTTAATACCGTATTCCTCCCACTTTTTAAAAAGCAATGATCCTTTGCCCGCATCTTGCATAAAAGCAAAACCACAATCTCCGCCACCAGCACCAGAAAATTTCCCCACCCCGCCCAAAGCGATAGCAATATCACTCAAGCGATCTAAGTCAGGCGTATCAATGGCAACATGTGCATCTTTTCCAAGCTGTGTTAAGGCAAGTCTATTTTGATGAATCCCTTCCATAAAGATTCCTTCATCATCTCTTTCAATCCCTACCATCAGTTGATTAACCGCTTGGCGACTATGCTCAATAAACTGCTTGTATTTTTCAGGACTTTCTATTTTAAGCTTTCGAATATTACTAACTAAATCCCCCGTGGACGCCGGACTGCCCGTCCAACCAACATAAGGATAAATATGTGATGGGAAAACAGTTTCTTTTACAGAAAAATAAACCCAATCCGCTTCCAACATCTCCGTCATCGTTTCATGTTCCTCAATCAACTCAAGCAACCATTCCGCTTGAAAAGACGTATATAACAAGAGACCTCCATAAGTTGATGCCGCAATATCAGCACCAGACCCATTCCCTTGAATCATGACATGAGTAATCGAAGCAAGCTTAAATACCTTTTCTTTATCCGCTTCCCCGGCTACATGTTTTAAAACGGCAGCAACAACACTTGTGACAACCGCCGCACTTGAACCAAGCCCATACTTCTTGCCTGCCCCATCATCTAACTCACTCCGTACAGATAAAGTAAAAGGCTTAATCGAATAACCTTGCTCTACTAAGTAACGAAAAGTCACTTCCATAGCACGCTGAACATAACTAATCCGCGCATCATCTGTCGACACATGAACACGACGCCCATCAAAATGCCAAGGCAAATTGTAAAGCTCAAAATTTTCTAAACTTAACAAATGATCTCGTGACCCTTCAATCGACGTAAAAACATACTTATTCACAGCCATCACAAACAAACGCTCATGCGGCTCTAAGACAGCAAACTCACCCGCAACCATTAATTTCCCCGGGACTTTCACTGTTAATCGCTCTTCCATGACGGTTCACCTCTATTTTTTATAAAAAAATCTCCGCCGCCCTTTTTAAAGCTTAGCAGCGGAGTCATGATTGACGCCCATTTATAAATAAGATATACCCGGCCCAACCTTACTAACGACAATATCATTGACACAATCTAACTGTCTAATTTGTCCGAGCACTTTCTCTTCATCTTCTGGTAAGTACAATACTTTCACATTTGGTCCTGCATCAATTGTAAAGTAAGCTAATGTCCCATTTTCACGAAGACGCCATACTTCTTGCATCACTTGCATGGTCACATCTTGCCAATAAGTAAATGGCGGGAAGGTCCCTAAAGTAGTTGCATGCATTTTCAAACAATTCGCTTCAGCAATTTCACCCACTTTTTCAAAATCACGGTGATGAATGCCATCTTTGATTTCTGATAAGTCATGTGGAATACCTTTTAACCAACCATCATAAAATAGAGAAGTATCAACTGTTTTCTTCATCCCGACACGACTCGATACAGATTTTTCCTTCGCATCTAAAACGACTGCAGCTACCCGCATGTCCCAGTGGTCTTGCGGCGCAATTTGAATGGCTTGAGAATCAGATCCATCATCCTTCTCACCCATCTCCCATTCAACAAAGCCACCATATACAGAACGACAAGCCGATCCAGACCCACGACGCATGAAGCGTGATAACTCAGCATCTGTTGCATTTAAATTTAAGGCTTTCGCTGTTGCCGCTGCTAAAGCAGCAAAACCAGAAGCAGATGATGCAAATCCTGCCGCTGTCGGAACATGATTGGTTGAATCCACTTTAGCAAATAAGTGAGGTTGCTTCACAAGCTCACGAAACATATTTAAATAGTTTGTTACTTGTTCATATGGAACGCCTGTTACTTCTTTTTCATTAAGTAAAAAATGATCCTCTGATAATGAGTCATCAAATGTCACAGTCGTCTCCGTATAAAAACCATCTAATGTCACAGACAAACTATTATTCGTCGGTAAAATTAGCTCCTCATTTCGTTTACCCCAATATTTAATGAGTGCAATATTCGTATGTGCCTTTGCAGTTGCCTTCATCTTATTAGCTCCTTTTTATCCTATCATCGTGCAAACAAAAATCGGCTCTACACCGATTTTTGTTAACATTTATTCTTTTTCTTTCCCCAATGTAAATGCCCAAGCATTTTCAGCGCCATATTGCTTTAACTTCTCAAGCAATTGCAAGGAATGTAGTTCATTTTGTGCAAGTGCAATAATACAACCACCATTCCCACTACCCGTTAATTTAGCACCAAGTGCTCCTTGTTCTTTTACAAACTCAATTAAATGGTTTAAGGTGTCGTTACTTACACCAATTGCTTCTAAATTCTTCTGCGCTTCATCTAATAATGAACCAAGTACATTTTTACTTGCCTTTTCTAAAGCATCACGTACTTCATGGGTAATTTCACCAATACGTTCAATTTTGTTATATATTTTCTGTGGTGTTGCTTTAAGCAAATTCGATACGGTACTGACAGCTGTTTTTGTATCCGCTTCTTCACCAGAATCAGCGACGACAAAATGAAACTGCCCTTTCGGTAAAATATAATCGATTGGAGTATCTTTCATATACCAAATCGGACTTTCCGACGTAATCGTTAAAGGATCAATACCACTCGGCGCCCCGTGAGCATAAGTTTCAGATATATTTGCTAAATAAAGCAACTCTTCATTTGTATATGGTTTATCGACATAAGCAAAAAGTGACTTAGCAATCGCAATCGCTACAGAAGCACTTGAGCCTAAGCCTTTTCCTGGAGGGATCGTCGACTCAACACGAATTAATATATCACGATAAGGCAAGTTTAACATTTCAAAACTACGCTTTACCGTATTCACGACACCACTTAATTCTTTTGGTGCTGAATCGAGTGGCCCTTTATATAATGAGCTCTCCAAATAAACATCACCAACATAACTTTCGACACTTGATTCGACCCCAATTAAAGGAAAAGGAATCGCAATCGCTGGTTGCCCGTGTACGACAGCATGTTCACCGACTAAAATTAATTTACTATGAGCAAGGCCAATTGCTGTTTTTGCTTCAGTAATTTTTTGTATCTCCATTGTCATCCGCCAAATTCTTTCAATAATGTTTTTGCATAACCGACTCTTATATCTTTCGCTTCAACCATTTTATTAGCGATTTTATCAATCATGTCACCAGTAGCACCAGCTGCCACTGCGACTGAACGCGAATGAAGAGCCATATGTCCTTTTTGTATTCCATCTGTTGCCAATGCTTTTAAAGCACCTAAATTTTGTGCTAAGCCTACCGCAACAGCTACACTTGCTAATTCTTTTGCAGATGTCACATCTAATAATTTATAAGCTAATTTAGCCATCGGATGTACACGACTTGCGCCACCTACAATACCTAGAGACATCGGTAATTCAAGCTCTCCCACTAAATTACCTTCATTATCTTTCGACCATTTTGTCATTGAACCATATTGTCCTGAACGTGAAGCATATGCATGTGCTCCCGCTTCTACTGCACGCCAGTCATTTCCAGTCGCAATAATGACAGGGTCAATCCCATTCATAATCCCTTTATTATGGGTGACAGCACGATAGGGATCTGATGCTGCAAATTCATACGCATAAACAACCCCATCTACAACTTCTTCCCCTGTAAACCCATCTGACTCCAATAAGTGAGCCGGGATCTTACAAGTGGCTTTTGCTAAACAGCGATCAGCGAAGTTTGATAAGATACGCAAATAAACTTTACCTTCTGTTAAATGTTCAACGACCGGCGCTAACGATTCACACATCGTATTAATAATGTTGGCACCCATCGCATCTTTCGTATCAACTAATAAATGGATGACTAACATCTGGCTGTAAGGTGAATCCCCTTCATTCAACATACGAACTTCTAGATCCACTGCTCCGCCACCACGAGCAACCATGCTCGGATAAGCATCATTAGCCGCCTTAATAAGCATTTCTTTTTCTTTTAATACATTTTCTTTCGCCTTTTCAAAATCATCACAGCCGACAACTTGAATTTGACCGATCATCACACGCTCAGTCGTTTCAGTTGTAAACCCACCAGCATCACGAACGATTTTCGCAATATAACTAGCAGACGCTATAATGGACGGTTCTTCAACCGCCATCGGTACAAGATAATCCTTTCCATCAATCACAAAATTCAAACCTAAACCTAATGGAAGAGGAAATGTCCCGATAACATTTTCAATCATCTTATCAGCAATGCCTTCTGGTAAAGAGTTCTCACCAAATAAAACTTGCTGTTCTTCTTCAGTTAATTGGAACATATCATTAATATGTTCTTTTCTTTCTTCTACCGACTTTTTATAAAATCCTGCAATCCGCGAAGATATTGTCATATATATATTCACCCTTAAATAAGCTTCATTATCTTTATATAGTAATAAAGGTTACCTCTATAGTATACCAAATAATTATGATAATTGTTGATTTTTCCACCATTTTTCTACATTTCTAAGCGAATTCTGTTCGATTTCTCATAAAATAGGATTCATTTTCATCTAACAGATAAATTCATCAAGAAAATAAAAGCAATGACAAAATCCAATCATTGATTCAAATCCAAATTCCGAAACGAATCAAACATTTTCACTCTTTTTAGTTGATTCAAAAATAATATGCATAACGAATCAAACAACTCAAACACAAATAAGAAAAAACCTCTTTACATAACAAATGGACAAGAGGAAGTTAATCTCTCTTGTCCATTTGATTTGTCTTATTAGCTGGGCTACAAGGATTCGAACCTTGGGAATGACGGAATCAAAATCCGCTGCCTTACCGCTTGGCTATAGCCCAATGTAATGGTGGAGGGGGGCAGATTCGAACTGCCGAACCCGATGGGAGCGGATTTACAGTCCGCCGCGTTTAGCCACTTCGCTACCCCTCCAAAATATATTTATCGTTAAAAAAAATACGTATTAAACGTATCGTATGCTGGTGCCGGCCAGAGGACTTGAACCCCCAACCTACTGATTACAAGTCAGTTGCTCTACCAATTGAGCTAGGCCGGCTTGTAAAAGAATGACCCCTACGGGACTCGAACCCGTGTTACCGCCGTGAAAGGGCGGTGTCTTAACCGCTTGACCAAGGGGCCCTATGAAATTAAATGTCGGATAAAATGTTTGATTATCCGAAACAACAAATCTTATTATATATAAGCTTTTCATATTTGTAAAGCTTTTATACTAAAAAGATGAAAAAACCGTCAAACCATTGAAGTAACAGCTTTAAAGATAAGTAAATAGATGCTTTTTCTAGCCCTTAAATAATGTTCTATTATTCTGATAATATGGAATTTTCTTCAAATTTTGCTTCTATGTGATTTTTTCAGTAAATAAAGTTATAATATATAGAACATATTGTTATGGAGGTGCCTTATGGCTGGATTATTAAAAGGGAAGAATATCGTCGTAATGGGCGTTGCTAACCAACGAAGCATCGCTTGGGGGATTGCTCAATCATTACACAAACAAGGAGCAAACTTAATTTTTACGAACAGACAAGAACGTTCTTATAAAAAATTAACACAACTACTTGAAAAGAATGAGATCGAACCATTAGCAATCGTTAACTGTGACGTAGCAAGTGATGAAAGTATTGAAGATGCTTTTAAAGAAATTGGTGAAAAAGTTGGCACAATTCATGGCCTTGTCCACTCTGTCGCTTTTGCAAACCGTGATGAATTGCAAGGAGAGTATGCAGACACATCTCGCGAAGGCTTCTTACTAGCACAAGAGATTAGTGCTTACTCATTAGTTGCAACAACAAAAGCTGCTCGACCGCTGATGACAGAAGGTGGCAGTATCGTCACCCAAACTTACTTAGGCTCGGAACGCGTTGTGAAAAACTACAATGTGATGGGCGTTGCTAAAGCATCATTAGAAGCAAGCGTCCGTTACTTAGCCGAAGATGTTGGTAAAGATCAGATCCGGGTTAATGCGATTTCAGCAGGACCGATTCGTACACTATCTGCAAAAGGTGTGTCTGGCTTAAATGATATTCATAACGTCATTGAAGAAAAAGCACCCTTACGCCGCAATGTCGACCAAGACCAAGTTGGAGATGCAACTATGTTTTTCATCTCTGATTTATCACGCGGTATTACAGGCGAAGTTGTTCACGTTGACTCAGGTTATCATATTATGGGTTTATAAGGTTTTAGGGACTTGCTCCCTAAAACCTTTTTTTTATACATATTCATAAACCAACTGTTCCAAAGCCGCAACAAATAAATCAAGATCCTCTTGAGACGTCTCCTTTCCAAAAGAAATACGAACAAATTGCCGCGCAACATCCTCATCATAACCTAAGGCTAACATCGTCCGCGATGGATCTTGCATGCTGACCGAACAAGCCGTCCCTGTCGATATGGCAATCCCCTTTTCATTACACGACAAGAGTGTATACTGCCCTTCCATACCAGCAAGGGTTAATCCAACAATTTGCGGCAACTGACTGCCACACTCAATGATCCTAACACGCTCAAGCCCTACAAGCCGCTTCTCTAAATAAGACCGCAAAGCCAAATAATGCCCCTGTTTCAACACCATCTCCTGACAAGCCAATTGCGCTGCAATCGTAAAAGCCGTAATCGCAGGCAAATCAACGGTCCCCGGCTTAAAGCCACGCTCATGAGTCGTCCCATCATAAACCGGCTGCCAACTGACCCCAGGCCGAATATAGGCAAGTCCACATCCCTTTGGACCATAAATTTTATGTGCCGATATAGCCAAAGAATCAATCACCTGCACCGGAATATCACACTCCCCAAAGGACTGCACACAATCTACATGAAACAATATATTTTCTTTTTGTAAAAATCTCCCTATCGCCTCGATTGGCTGAATGCCCCCGACTTCAGGATTTACATGAGAGCTTGCAAATAATACCGTATCCTCCCGGACAAAGGTTTTCAAAATGTCGACCGTGACGATTCCATCTTTATTTAATGGGAGATAAGAAACCTCATAACCTTCCTCTTTCAATTGTTCAAACAAATGATATAAGGAAGCATGTTCAGCCTTAGTCGTCATAATATGTTTCTTATCTTCATTCCCTTTCAGTATGGATAAAAGCGTTAATACATTAGCCTCTGAACCACTTGACGTAAAATATATCCCTTCAGCTTCAACCTTTAGCAAGTGAGCAAATGTATGACGACACTTCTTTAAAAGCTCTTCCGCTTCGTACCCTATATTGTGTAAACTACTTTCATTTCCAAAATATTTTTTCGCTGCTTCCACATAAGCTTCTAAGGCTTCACTACGCATAGGCGTTGTTGCAGCATAATCTAAATAAACCATCCTTTACACCTACTTTACATATGTCTTGTCATTAGTATGTCTTTATGTCATTATAATTGTCAAGTCTTATTTTTACTATGTGAAATATTTCACAAAAATGAAAGGAGGAAAGATATGCACCCTTTATTAATCGATGACCACTTAACACGATTCTTTAAAGAAGACATCCAATTTGGTGATCTATCAGCAGACAGCATTTTTGCCGAAGCAGACGAAGGAACAGGTATCATCATATGTAAAGACCAAGGTATCTTTTGCGGAGCAAGTGTCATCGAACACGGCTTCCGTTTATTATCACCTCAGACAAAAATAAGCTTACATAAAAAAGATGGCGACAAAATCGCACCTGGTGATAAGCTAGCAACAATTACCGCACCTGTGCGATCTTTATTAACGGGCGAAAGAACGATTCTTAATTTAATCCAACGGATGAGCGGAATCGCTAGCCTAACATATAAAGCCGTCCAAACATTAAATGCTAAACAGACACGCATTTGCGATACACGCAAAACGACCCCTGGCTTAAGACTGTTTGAAAAATATGCTGTGACATGTGGCGGTGGCTTTAATCATCGCTCTAGTGTCAATGATGGCGTCATGATTAAAGACAACCATATCGCCTATTGTGGGTCAATTACTGAAGCAGTCAAACAAGCCAAAGAAAAAGTTGGTCCGATGATACAAATCGAAGTAGAAACTGAATCAGAAGAAGATGTCATTGAAGCTGTTCAAGCAGGTGCCAATATCATTATGTTCGATAATCGTTCACCTGAAGAAATCATTCGTTTTATGAAACATATTCCACCACATATAAAAACTGAAGCTTCAGGTGGCATCACACTCGACACACTTGCAGACTATAGCAAGACTAATGTCGACTATATATCGTTAGGCTTTTTAACCTATCATGCAAGTGCACTTGATTTTAGTATGTTAGTAGACGGAGGGAATAAAAGATGACTTTATTAGAAAGTTTATTAGAGAAAAATAGTTTACCAGATCATATTGCAAAGATGACGACAGAAGAAATGGAGGCACGCGTCAGAGACATTAAACAAATGCTCGGAAAGAAACTTTACATCCCAGCCCACCATTATCAAAAAGATGAGATCGTCCAATTCGCTGATGCCACCGGCGACTCATTACAACTAGCTCAATTATGTGAAAATAATAAAGACGCAGCCTATATCATTTTCTGCGGTGTCCACTTCATGACAGAAACAGCAGATATTTTAACAGATGATCAGCAAACGGTTCTTTTACCTGACTTAAGAGCAGGCTGTTCTCTAGCCGACATGGCCGATATCCAACAAACTGAGCACAGCTGGGATATATTAATGGAAACATTTGGAGATACAATCATTCCACTCACATATGTTAACTCAACAGCTGCCATCAAAGCTTTTGTCGGTAAACATGGAGGCGCTACGGTCACATCATCAAATGCAGCAAAAATGATTCAATGGGCACGTCAGAAAAAAGAAAGGATTTTATTTTTACCTGACCAACACTTAGGCCGTAATATTAGTTATGAACTCGGTATCCCACTCGATAAAATGGCTGTTTGGAATCCTATTACAAACGCTTTTGAATATGATGGACCTATCGAGGAAGCTGAAGTTATTTTATGGAAAGGACACTGCTCTGTCCACCAAAACTTTACTGTCCAAAATGTGGAAGACTTAAGACGAGAAGATCCCGAGCGCCAAATTATCGTCCATCCAGAATGTCCTTATGAAACCGTCGCTGTCTCAGACCTATATGGATCAACAAGTAAAATCATCGACGTCATCGAACAGGCACCGGCAGGTAGTAAATGGGCCATCGGAACAGAAATGAACTTAGTAAAACGCCTCATTAAAGATCACCCAGATAAAGATATCGTCTCATTAAATCCCAATCTTTGCCCATGCATGACCATGAATCGAATTACCTTGCCTTATTTAGTCTGGTCACTCGAATCAATTTTAAATAAAGAATATAAACACCCTATCAAAGTTGATTACGCCATAGCCCACGACGCTAAACAAGCCTTAAACCGTATGTTAGCCAATGTTTAAAAAAAGCGCCTTTTCATAACGAAAAGGCGCTACTTCTAACTTTTATTTAGTTTTCAACTAAGATACCGAGCTCAGCCAATCGCCGGCAAGCTGCATCAATTTTCTCTTCTAAGTCTGCTTCGATTGTATGAAGATGAACCCCGTCTGTTAAATGAGATAAGAGGGCTGCCTCTTCATTTTCAATCACTTCCATAAAACGATCTACATCATACCGACTTTTCAGCATGAGTGATCCTGTTAACTCCCAGTAAAATGGATGTTCAATGATTGTATCCCGAACCGTGACACCACAATCAACAATCGCTTCTAATTCCTTCCGGGTTTCATTTGCATCATGTTTACAAACGATAACCTTTCTAAATAAGTCTTGATCGGCCGTTTCATCAACATATAAATAGCCACGATTTGTTCCAATAATCGGGTGTTCTTTTGTTTTAAGTAAAGCAATATCTGTTACAATCACTTGCCTGCTCACATGCATTTCATCTGCTAAGACTTTTCCAGCAAGCGGTTCCTCTGCATTTTTTAAACGTTCCAATATATTCTTTCTTCGCTCTTGACCAGATTGTCTTTTATTTTCTTTCATCATGCCCACCCCGTCTTCATCTGTTTTCTAAACATATCATAACATAAAAATATAAAAATCATGTTTATTATTATTTTCACTTGGGTATAGGTAGTTAGCGCTCAATAAAAATACATAAAGGAGAGGATTTTTATGTTTGAGGAACTAGGTTATTCTTTCGAGTCAATGTTTTCTAACATTATCCTAGCTATCCCGAACGTTATTTTAGCACTATTTTATTTACTTATTGCATGGGTCGTAGCGATCATTGCAAAAGCGTTATTCGAAAAAGTTTTAGTAAAGATTGGTGTCGGACGAGCAATCGCAAAAACACCACTCGTAGATGATGAAGATGGAGGAGACAAATTTTTATCGAGTCTCGGTAAATTAATTTATGTTTTAGTCTTCATACTATTTTTACCAGCAGTATTCAATGCAGTGAATATGACAGATGTAGCTGCACCGATTTCAAACATGATGAATGATATTATTACATTCATTCCAAACTTATTAGTTGCAGGTATTCTTATTACACTAGGAGTATTCGTAGCTAAATTAGTCAAAGAATTGTTCGAGCGCTTTTTCCAAACACTTAATTTAGATAAGTGGTTCCGTAAAATTAACCCACAATCAGATGTAGCTGAGTCACAAACGACATTATCATCTGTTCTTGCAACGGTTATTTACGTTCTAGTTATTATTCCATTCATTACGATGGGATTAGACGCCCTGAAAGTATCAGCTATTTCAGAGCCAGTTAAGAAGGTACTTGATGATGTCGTTGGCATCATTCCAGGCTTGTTCTTAGCGATTATCTTAATTGTAGTTGGTTACTACATTGGTAAATTATTAAGTAACTTATTAACGAACTTATTAGATACAGTTGGTTTCGGTAAAATCTTTGAATCACTTGGCTTTTCAAATCCTGAAACAGATTCAAAATTCGATTTATCGAAATTCATTGGAACGATTGTACATGTTGTCATTGTACTTTTCTTTGCGGTACAAGCATTACACGTGCTTAACTTAAACGTATTAAATATGATCGGTGAAGCAGTTATCGTTTATATCCCTTACGTTGTAAGTGCCTTAATTATTTTAGGAGTTGGCCTATTCATTGCGAACTTAGTTGGAAACTGGGTACGTAACAATACGAATAGTAAAGCTTCTTCTGTGATTGTGAAAACAGTCATTATCGTATTTGCGATCTTTATGACTTTAAATCAATTACACTTTGCAACATCAATTGTTAATACAGCATTCTTACTGATTCTAGGTGGTTTAGCAGTAGCATTTGCTATCGCATTTGGTCTCGGTGGTCGCGACTTTGCTAAAAAGCAATTAGAGCGTGTTGACAAGGCAATTGATAACAAAACAGATGACCAATAAATAAAATGAGAGCTCAGAATCACTTGATGCTGAGCTCTTTTGCGCACATCACTTTTCTTTGCTATAATAAGTGTAACGAAAAAAGTAAATATGATAAGTCTACAAGGGGAGCCAGAGGCTGAGAGTGAACGATCGTTCTGACCCTTCGAACCTGTTAGTTAACACTAGCGTAGGGATGTAGTCTTGTTGATGGATAATAAGTAGTAATGCTAAAGTGGAGCCCATCATCAGACTCCCTGTAGCATTACTTTTTTTGTGCACTAAATTCAAGTAGGAGGCACTTAAAAATGCAAAGAAATAAAACCTTAATGTTAATTGAAATTGCGATTTTCACAGCATTAGCTCTTATTTTAGATATCATCCCATTTTTAAACTTTAAAATTTGGCCGGCAGGTGGTTCGATTTCACTTGCTATGATCCCTGTCTTTATCCTTGCTTTTCGTTGGGGTCTTAAAGCAGGTTTAACATCTGGTTTTCTCTGGGGAATGTTACAAATCGCAGTCGGAAATGCTTATATTCTGCACTTCCTACAAGGAGCAATCGAATATGGCTTAGCCTTTACTGTCTTAGGCTTTGCTGGCGTCTTTTCTAAACAAATCCAGCAAGCTGTTAAGGAAAAGAATACACGTCAAACCTTTACTTACATTACGTACGGCGTCTTACTCGGTGCTTCTTTACGTTTCTTATGCCACTTTGTAGCCGGCTTTGTCTTTTTCGCTTCATCAGCGGAGTTTGAACCAGCTTGGCTTTATTCACTCGTTTATAATATTTCTTACATGTTACCAGCGGCAATCATTAGCTTGTTTGCTATTTTCTTTTTGTTCAATTCGCAAGCACGAACAATTATTCGTACCGCTTAAAATGATATATCCGGCTCCACTTAGCTGCGGCAGAACGCGAAGACTTTCGCGTTCTTTTTTTTATAAAATAATTGTAAAAGAAAAATGCTAGCTGCTTTCCCATGATATAATTGGCATCAATGATGCGTTGGAGGTAGGATGATGAAAAATCGTAAGTTATTAATAGCGGGAATGATTGGACTGCTTGTTTATATTCTGTATTTCTTTATGCCTGGTAATTACGAGTACCCGCTCGGTGAGCCAGATCCAAAGGGACTTTATGATGAGGTAAATGAAGTACTGATCGAAGAAAATATGCAGCCGCTTGATATTGATCCGCTTTTTTCAACTCAAGTTGAAGCTAATGAGAGTATTGGTCGTTATATTGATCACCATCGGCTGAACCAAGCGGAAGTAGATCAGCTGAGTGAGGATATTCCGCTCTATTCATTTATGATTGAAACGGGTTGGCGCTCTATTGAGTATGATCCGGTTCATAAGGCGCTCGTCAGTTTGGATGATATTGCCATTCAAGTTGATGATGTCATCAATGAATATGGATCACTTAACAACTATTTAAATGCCTTTTATGATGAGGCATTTACTTTGTATGAGGAAGATATGGGAACAAGTCGTTTTGTAGCACCGTCAACTTATGAAGGGATTCATAAATATGTCGATGTTTTTATCGATGACGGAGTTATTCGTTCCATTTACTTTACAGCGGAGGCGGAAGATTTCCCGACTAAGTCACAGTTTGGCATTCTTTTAATCGCTGGTATCTATTCTTTATTATTCTTCCTTGCTCTATCAGTTGGTGTCACCGTGCACGCTATTTTAGTCCGAAAGGAAATCAGATTTTCTTGGTTAGCCCTTCTTTTATCCCTAGTAGCTGGTGCTGCAAATATCATCTTAACGATGGGAATGTTAGGGATTGATTTCAGCTTTTTAACTGCTATTGATGCTTTCATTTGGATGTATAATACCTTTTTAATTTTATTAATTCGTTTTAGACATCGAGGCGCTTACACAATCAATGAATTATTATTAAAAGTGAAAGATGGTGTCAAACCTGCCCTCCTTTGGGGACTTGTGAGTTTAGCTTTAACGACGACATACTTTTTCGTCACGACACGCTTTTTCGGAAGCTGGGTGTCACCTGTTGATTCATATGCACTTGCATACAATATGAAGGCTTGGATGATTCCACTTGTCGTTTTTGCCATTGGATTTAGTGCGGCTATATTTGAAGAAACGATTTTCCGTCATTATATGGTGCCACTCTTCGATCGCTTTAGTGTCATTGTCTCCATGTTTGCGACATCTATTTTATGGGGTGTACTCCATATTAGTTATGATATGTATCCATGGTATTTATATATTGTCGAATTCATTATCATTACAGGTCCATTGTTTTATGTCGTTTATAAACGCTACGGTTTTACAACGTCAATTTTACTTCACTACTTTTACAATGCTTGGGTCATGACCTTATTCGCCTTTGCCATTGACCTGAAGATCGGACTTGTATCACTACTCGTCATGCTCTTCCCAGTCCTTGCCTTATTTGTCCGGCCGAAGGCTTAAACAGTCACTCTCTTCATGAGAGTGGCTTTTTTATGCTTATAATGATTGTTTTTGACCGACTTTGATTGAATGTGATTGATTTTTGTTATCGCTTCCTTTATGATAGTTATAAGGGAGGGAAAATAGATGCTCACATCTGAAAGACATCAATTTATTTTAAGTGAATTAAAAGATAAAGGCGTCGTTAAGGTTCAAGCGCTCACTGAAAGCTTAGCTACATCAGAATCAACTATACGACGCGACCTCGCTCAATTGGAGGCAGAACACTTGTTACGCCGTGTCCATGGCGGAGCGGAAAGAGTTGAGCAGAAGAACTTTGAACTGACCATGACCGAGAAAGAAAGTAAACATATGAAAGAGAAAAGAGCAATCGCTTCTTATGCAGCATCACTCATTTGTGAAGATGATTGTATTTTCATTGATGCTGGCACAACAACCTTACAATTAATCGAAGCACTCCCCCAGAAAAAAATAACGATAGTGACAAACGGCATTCGCCATATGCAACTCGCAACAGAGAAAGGTTTTGAGACATATATTGTCGGTGGGCGAGCTAAATCTGCAACAGGTGCAATCGTTGGACGTGCTGCTCAAAAAAGCTTGCAACAATACCGTTTCGACAAAAGTTTCATAGGAACGAACGGAATCGATGCTCATGCACAGTTCACAACACCTGATCCTGATGAAGCTCTTATTAAAGAATTAGCCCACACCCTTGCTAATGAGACATATGTATTGGCTGATGCCTCCAAATTTAATCATGTATTTTTTACACAGATGTTTGCTTTATCTGAAGCGAACATCATTACGAATCAATTAAATGAAGAAACAAGTCAAATATATCATTCATTAACAAATGTAAAGGAGGTAGGTAAATGATTTATACCATTACATTAAATCCATCCATCGACTATGTCATGCACTTAGACAAACTCGATGAAGGCACACTCAACCGGGCGACAGATATCGACTATTTACCCGGCGGGAAAGGGATTAATGTGTCACAAGTGTTAGCAGAAATGAAGCTGGCCAATATCGCCCTCGGCTTTGCAGGTGATTTTACCGGCCAATTTATTAAAAAGTCATTAGAAGCTAAGAAGATTACGACTGACTTTATCCCGGTCAATGAACCAACCCGAATTAATGTGAAATTAAAAACACAGCAGGAAACAGAGATTAATGCACAAGGCCCACCTATTACAGAAGATGACATCCAAGCCCTTTTAGAAAAAATCTCCCGTTTCTCGAGTCAAGATATCGTTATTTTGTCTGGGAGCATTCCGCAAGCGAGCACAAATAAGCTCTATGAACGAATTGTCAGGGCAGTCACTGAGGTTGGTGCTCAATTTGTTGTAGATGCAGAAGATGATTTATTAAAACAAACTTTAGCCTATCAGCCACTTATGATAAAACCTAACCAAGATGAG
>DATGTP010000034.1:0-65540 GCA_035301825.1 Pseudogracilibacillus sp.
CGACATTCGATTGGAAAGTTAACGGCATATCTTTCGGCCTTTATTTTTTCTTTCATGGCAAGTAGAGCATCTTTCATCAAGTGAGCTGGTAAACTATATTCCATTTCTTGAAATTTAACAGAACGAATCGATTGATAAACATGATGACTTTGTCCAATCTTCTTCCCTGTCGGTACGCCTGTTGCCGATAATTTACTCATATACTTGGCAGTCACTTTTATTGTCCGACTTAATTCAGACATGACTTTTAACAAGCCATTTTCAATCACAATATCATTGAAAAAGTGACCTTGATAAGGCCTTTTGATTTGCCCAAAATAAAGATTATTTGTTTTCACTTGAACGGTTTCAGTATATGGAAACCAAAAAAATTCCATATTTCGATTTTCTTCATTTAATTGATCGAGCTTTTCGATGCAAGACTTAAAGGAAAGTTTGTAGCTTGTCTCAATTAGCTGATAGGCTGGTAAAACGTTTAAATCTACGGAGACAATGACACCTAATAAGCCGAGCGACGTTTTCACTGCCTCAAGTAAATGGGCATTTTCTTTTTCATTTATTGTTATATATTCCCCTGTTCCAGTTACTATACTGATACCAGCTACTTGTGTTGATAAACTGCCAAAATCCTTTCCTGTCCCATGTGTCCCCGTGCTAATGGCACCTGCTATCGTTTGCTCATTTATATCACCTAAGTTTTCCATTGCATAACCAGCTCGATTAAGAAGAATCCCAAGATCTTTCAACTTGGTACCAGCCCTCACTCGAGCAATCCTTGTTTCTTGGTTAATCCTTTCAACACCAGACAAGTTATTTAAAGATAATAAACTTTCACTCGTCGCAACAAGTGGTGTAAAAGAATGGCCTGCTCCAACAACACGTAACCTTTTGCCTAACCTCATATGGGTTTTAACGATTCGAATGACTTCCTCAACAGATTCAGGTTCAAAAAAACGGTCAACATAGCAATGCACGCTATGTGACCAATTTTTCCATTCATGCTTTTTTAAAGAAAACATTGACCATCACCTCGATATGTCGTCACTTTACCTACAAGTTCTTCCCCACGAATGAGATGTAAATGGGTAAATCGTTCACACAATTCGCCCGCTTTACTATGTCTTAAAATAATTGGATCACCCATTTTTAATCGTACAGACCCTTTATAACGTACCGGCGTCTGTACTTCCCCCACCCCTTCATTAGCAATGAGTGATCCACCTTTTGGCAAATATATTTCTGGCAACTTATCATGACCTGCTGAACCTGAAGCAACATATCCACCACCATGACATGTATAGACATCCTTTTCTGGCTGACGTGTCACTTCAATCGCAAACATCGCTGCAGCCTGATAACGAAATGCTTTATATTTATCAAATAAATGTGATTGATAAAAGCCTGAACCAACTGTCACCTCTGTCACATACTTTTCCTTAGTCGTTAAGTGCAAACTTCCTGTCCCACCCCCATTTACAAAGCGTAAAAAAGGGTGATGTTTTCGAAGGTACTTTACTGCTTGTTTACGTCTTTTCTTCACCTTTTTACGGGCATAGGCTTTGAGAATACGGATCAAAATTCCTTTCGCTTTAGCTTGTGGATCCGCATCTGTTACCCCTGCAATTTGTGCTTCATAACCCATGAGACCATCCAAAAGTAAGGTAGTCTTCCCTTTTAAATGTTTAGACATTTTTTTAAGGTCATCCAAACTTTTAATAGATGATCGATAAACACCAAAATGAAGATTAAAAATCTTGTTAGATAAATCGATATCAAGACAAAGCAAGAAATGACCATTTTCACTGTTTGCAATCGCATCTAAATGCTCAATATGTTCAAGGCTATCAACCATGACAACGATACGGGCGCCATTTGTTGTTAAACGGCATATCTTTCTCAAGGTCTTTTCATCCCAAATCGGATAAGCAATAAGCAAATCATCAAGCCCTTGCTCATATAAATAAATCGCTTCTTCACCTGTAAAACACATGATCCCCTTAAAGATGGAGGAAGATGCTAATATTTTCTTGATCATCTCAACTGATCGAATCGATTTTGAAGCAAGCCGAATTTGCTTCCCTTTTGCTTGATTACCAATGTCTCTTACATTTTGTTCAAAAGCATCTAAGTCAATAAATGCACACGGTTTTTCAAGCCCTATTAAAGCTTTTTTATATCGATTATATTGGTCTTTCATTGTAAGCACCTCAGTTTATAACAACTTTAATAAATGTGTCAGTGCATCTCCTTCATCTTCCCCATCAATAATGAGTGTTATCCGTTCACCACGAAAGATGGCTAAGCTCATTAACCCCATAATACTTTTGGCATTAATTCGTTTATGTCCTTTGTCAATAAAAATATTGGCATTAAAACGATTGGCTTCTTGTACGAAATGAGATGCAGCCCTCGCTTGTAATCCTTCTTCTAAATGAACCGTCACTTCATGTTCAATCAAAATAGCCCTCTCCCTTCATACGACAACGATGTAAACGCTATCATTATTTTTAGTATAACATAATTAGTATAATTTGGAAATAAAAAAGAGATGACCTTAAATTCATCTCTTTACAGCTCCCCTGTTTCCATTAACTTTTTAGCTAAGCTTTCAATTCTTTTCAAACGATGGTTCACACCTGATTTAGAAAGCGGGCCTGATGGAAGTAATTCACCAAGCTCTTTTAAAGTGACATCAGGATATTGGATACGGGTTTCAGCGATTTCTTTTAATTTATCTGGTAATGCTTCTAAGCCGACTTCTTGCTTTATGAGTTTAATGCTTTCTGTTTGTCTAACAGAGGCATCAATCGTTTTATTTAAGTTAGCTGTTTCACAATTAACTAAACGATTGACTGAATTTCTCATATCACGCACAATCCGTACGTCTTCAAATTTAAATAAAGCATTATTTGCACCGATAATATTAAGAAAGTCTGCAATTTTCTCTGCTTCTTTTAAATAAATAATAAAACCATTTTTCCGTTGATGTTCGCGGGCATTTAAAGGATAGGTATTAATTAATTCACATAAATAATGATTATGCTCGCCATCCAAATTAAATATTTCTAAATGGTAGGATGATGTTTCTGGATTATTAACAGACCCTCGCATTAAAAAAGCCCCTCGAATATAAGCGCGACGGCAACAATCTTTTTCATATAAATGAAGTAAACTATCTGCCAAAAAGCCTTCATCTTCAATTTCAATATTTAAAGTTTCTAACATATGCTCAACACGTTCACGCATTCGAACGATATAGACATTATTTTTCTTTAACCGCATTTTTCGGCGAACAAGTAATTCCACATCATATGGAAACAACTGCCTGACAAGCGTATATATCCGCCTTGCGATTGCTGCACTCTCCGTTTGTATATCAAGTGTCATATGTGGCAATGCGGTTGAAATAACACCATTCGCTTGTATGATCGCCGCTAATTCAGCCTTGACACAACAATCATCATTTTCAATTAAGATGAGTTCATTTTTTACTTCCGAAGTAAATGATGACATTTTCATTCTCCTTAGTAATTCGATTGATAACTGCCGACTCCTTCTAATAAGTCGATCATAATAGCTTGAATTTTGTCTTCAGAATGACGAATTGGTAAACTACTATTCGCTAACATATTCTCTTCGATAACATGTATACCATATTTGGCCAAACGTTCTTTATCATAAATAACCGGCTCTGAACCTTCTGCTTCATAGTGCTTTGTCATACTTTTGTCAATCGCTTCATTATGCACGATAACCGAATTGACGATATTAGCCCCAACATGGCGATGAATTGCTTGGATGTGATCTGTCACAGAATAATGATCAGTTTCCCCTCTTTGCGTCATAATATTAGCGATATAGGTAATTTCAGCCTGTGTATTTAATAGAGCTTGCTTAATCCCAGGAATGACAATATTAGGCATAATACTCGTATATAAACTACCAGGTGCAATAAGAACTAAATCTGCTTCCTCTATCGCTTCAACTGCTTTAGGATATGCTTCAACATGTTGTGGTGTTACAAAAACACGCTCAATCTTATTATTCTCTACTTTGACGATTTCTGATTCCCCTGTCACAATTAATCCATCAGCCATCTCGGCATGGAGCGTGACAGAAGCATTGACAACTGGGTAGACTTGACCATTCACCTGAAATATTTGGCCTAACCTTTCAATGGCTTCAGCAAAGTCTCCTGTAATATCACGCATGGCAGCTAAAATTAAATTCCCTAATGAATGCCCTGACAAGCCATTTTTCCCATTAAAACGATATTGAAAAAGCTCTTTTAAATTTGTATCAATATTTGCCATCGCTGATAATACATTCCGAATATCACCCGGCGCAGGCATATCGATTGCTTTACGCAACTCACCTGTACTTCCACCGTCATCAGCTACTGTTATAATTGATGTAATATGAATAGGTAAATCTTTAATACCTTTTAAAATAGCCGGTACACCGGTTCCCCCACCTATGACAACAACACGTGCTTGACGATTTATCTCTTTCATGGATTAACGTCCCTTTCTTTTGTCAACATCACGGTGGGTTCTATGGGTATTCCATTGTTCTTTCAAGAGATTAGCATAATGCTCAACTAAAGTAACAGAGCGGTGTTGACCACCAGTACAACCGATGGCAATAATGAGCTGCTGCTTTCCTTCCTTTTCATATTGTGGGATTAAAAACTCAAATAAATCAATCATTTTCTCATTAAACTTATGCGTCTCACTCCACTTTAAAACGTAAGATGATACTTCTTCATCTAAACCCGTCTTCGGTCGTAAATCTTCAATATAAAATGGATTCGGTAAAAAGCGGACATCAAAAACAAGATCAGCATCAATCGGAATCCCATACTTAAATCCAAATGATACGAAATTGACTGAAAATGTACGTGCCTGCTCAGATCCATATACTTTTTGTAACTTTTCACGTAATTCTTTCGGCTTCATATTACTCGTATCAATAATTTGTTGGGCACGCCCACGTAAATTATTTAAAATATGACGTTCTTGCTCAATCCCTTGTAAAGGCAAGCCTTCTGCTGACAAAGGATGGGCACGCCTTGTTTCTTTATAACGTGTCACTAATGTCTCATCTTTAGCATCTAAAAAGATCATATGATCTTGTACCCAATCTGCTTCACTTAAAGCATCAAGTCCATCATATAAAGCGTCAAAAAACTCACGCCCACGTAAATCAATGACAAGTGCTATTTTTTTAATATTATGCGTTGAATCTTTAATTAACTCTAAAAAAGTCGGTAGCAATGTTGGTGGTAAGTTGTCGACACAATAATAACCTAAATCTTCAAAACTTTGTACGGCAACTGTCTTCCCTGCTCCTGACATCCCCGTAATAATTAATACTTCTGTTTGATTGTCAGCCAACATATTCTCCCCCTCTAAATTTATTTATAAAGTCTATTATACATGAAGTCTCCACTTTGCTCCATGTTTCAAGTTAATGTAGACAAAAAAATGACACAGACAATTTGTCTGTGCCTAAGTTAATTTATATAAAGGGGGGTCAATTAACGTTACAAATAGTATACTAAAGGATTGTTTCGATATGGTTACAAACTGATTAAAAAAACCTTACTTAAATATTAAGTAAGGTTTTCATCTTAGTCTAATGTTTCAATATACTTTTGTGCCATTTCAGCTGCAATACTACCGTCTCCTGTAGCTGTTACAATTTGACGTAGTTCTTTTTCACGAATATCGCCTGCTGCAAATACACCCGCAACATTTGTCTCCATGTTATCGTTTGTCGGAATATATCCTTCCTCATTGACAACACCAAGATTTTTAAATGGTTCACTTAATGGGTCCATACCGATATATACGAAGACACCATCTGTTTTAAATTCAGACACTTCGTCTGTTTTCACATTACGCATGGTAACAGATCCGACTTTGCCGTCTTCATCGTTAATCGTTTCAACAACGGTATCCCAAATGAATTCCATTTTTTCATTTTTAAAGGCACGGTCTTGCAAAATCTTTTGTGCACGTAATTCATCTCGACGGTGAATGACTGTCACTTTACTTGCAAAACGCGTTAAATACATGCCTTCTTCAACTGCTGAGTCACCACCACCGATAACGACTAACTCACGTTCTTTGAAAAAGGCACCATCACATACCGCACAGTAAGAAACACCACGACCTGTTAATGACTCTTCACCTTCAATGCCGAGTTTCTTATATTGTGCACCTGTCGTAATGATGATTGATTTTGTATTAATTTCCTTTGAGCTCATAACAACTGTTTTATAGTTACCATGGTCTATTACATCTTGTACATCACCATAAGCATATTCAGCACCAAATTTTTTCGCATGTTCAAACATTTTGTTTGATAAATCCGGCCCTAAAATACTTTCAAAACCTGGGAAGTTTTCCACTAATTCCGTATCAGTCATTTGTCCACCAGGCATTCCACGTTCTACCATAACCGTCTTTAAGTTTGCACGTGATGCATAAACTGCCGCAGTCATCCCTGCAGGTCCTGCACCAATAATGACTACATCATACATTTCTTGCTCTGCCATTTCATTCACTCTTCCTTCCGTCCTATTCATTGTCCACCTATAGTCTAGTAAAAAAGTGGCGCTCCGTCTATGAATATGCTCACTATTGAACATACTTCTTATTCTTAACTTTGACGTGCGTCCATTTCTTCTTTTGTGTAAATTAATTGCATAGGATTACCACCGACAAAAGCACCTGCTGGCACATCTTTATGTACAAGTGTTGCTGCAGATATAATCGCACCGTCACCAATTTTAACACCCGGTAAAATCGTACAATTGGCACCGATCATTACTTGATCACCAATTTCTACTTTACCAAGTCGATATTCATCTATTAAATATTCATGTGCTAAAATGGTCGTATTATACCCAATAATACTATTATCCCCCACTTCAATGAGTTCTGGGAACATCGTATCAGGCATGACCATTAAAGCAAATGACGTCTCTTTACCGACCTTCATTCGTAAGAATGTCCGGTACAACCAGTTCTTCACACTGAGAAAAGGTGTATAACGTGCTATTTGAATGACAATAAAATTTTTAGCTACTTTAAAAAAAGATACTGTCTTATAAATATTCCATAAAGAATTTGCCCCTTCGACTTTATGTCGTGTCGTTCTCCGCATCTTTTACACCCCGACAATCTTTAATAAATCCCACATATCTTCAAGCATGTATGTTGGTTCATAACTTTGTAAATATGCCCTACCTTTCAAACTCCAACTCACGCCAGCTGTTGCCATTTGAGCATTATGCCCTGCAACAATGTCATGATGATTGTCACCGACCATTAAGGTCGTTTCCCGCTCACCATTTAACTGTCCCATTCCTTTAATAACAGGTTCAGGGTCTGGCTTAGCATGGGTCACATCATTTAAAGTGATAATACTGTCAAAATAATGACGAATATTCGTAATATCTAAACCTAAATCAACTGCATTTCGCATTTTTGTTGAGACAATGCCCAATTTTATCCCTGCTTCATGTAAAGCTTGTAAGGTTTCTTCAACATGAGGAAATAAAGTTAAATAGGCTTCATGATGAGCTAAATTATGTTCTTGATAGGTTTTCACCATTAGGTCTGCCTTTGTTTCATCCAATGTTCGAAAGGTTTCAATTAAAGGCGGACCATTAAATGATTTTAGTTCCTCCTCTGTAAAAGGATGGTTGTATTTTGTTAATGTATATTTAAATGACTCTGTAATGAGCTCATTCGTATCGACTAATGTACCATCAAAATCAAATAAAACTGTTTTAAATAAACTCACCTATGTTTGCTCCTTTTACTTCGTTTTTATCGTGCTACCATCATAACGTTTCTGAGCTAAATTTGCTTGACGACGGTAAATCATAAGACCGACTGCAGCTACAATTAAAACAATCGAAATAAGTTGTGCTTGACGTAAGCCTAAGAAGTATAAACTATCTGTACGTAAGCCTTCAATAAAGAATCTACCAATTGAATACATGATGACATAATTTAAGAAAAGCTCTCCACGACGAATGTTAAGACGTCGCAACCAAATTAAAAGAGCAAAAACGATGATATTCCAAATCGATTCATATAAAAATGTCGGATAATAATATGCCCCACCAATGCACATTTGATTCATAATAAAATCAGGTAAATATTGATGAAAATTATTATAAGCCGCTTCTGATATGGCACCACCATGTGCTTCTTGGTTCATAAAATTACCCCAACGCCCAATCGCTTGCCCTAAAATAATACTTGGCGCTGCAATGTCAGCTAGCTGCCAAAATGACATCTTCTTCACTTTAGCAAATACAAGAGCTGTTAGAACTGACCCAATTAAAGCACCATGAATGGCGATACCGCCTTCCCAAATGGCAAATAAGTCAATAAATGAACCACCTTTAAATTGTTGCCATTCGAAAATAACGTAATAAATTCGCGCACTAATAATGGCAATCGGTGCTGCAAATACGATTAAATCAACCATGACCCCTTGTTGTAAACCTAATTTATCTGCTTCACGATTAGCTAAATATAAACCTAAAAATAAACCCGAGGCAATAATAACCCCATACCAATATATTGTAAATGGGCCTAATTCAAAAAACACCCTACTATACGCTTCAGCTTCACATACCACGATTGATCACACCTCAAATTCTATTGATTTTTTCCTTTTTCTTCAATCATATTTTTTAGCTGTTCTGAGAAGTTTTCTGCTGCATTCACACCCATTCGTTTCAAACGGAAGTTCATTGCTGCAACTTCAATAATAACAGCTAAGTTACGTCCTGGTTTAACAGGGATCGTTAATCTCGGAATATGAACATCAATAATCTTCAAAGTCTCTTCGTCTAAACCAAGACGTTCATATTGCTTTTCATCATCCCACTCTTCCAAATGAACGATAAAAGATATCCGTTTAAAATCCTTAACAGCACCTGCTCCAAATAAAGTCATAATGTTTAAGATACCTAAGCCACGAATTTCGAGTAAATGTTCAATTAATGGTGGCGATGTACCAATTAAACGATCATAATCTTCTTGATGAATTTCAACACTATCATCTGCAACGAGACGATGTCCTCGCTTCACTAATTCAAGAGCTGTTTCACTTTTACCGACACCACTTTGACCTGTTATTAAAACACCTACCCCATAAATATCTACTAAGACACCATGGACCGCAGTTGTCGGAGCAAATTTCACCCCTAAAAAGTTCGTTACACGGACAATGACTCGGTTAGTCGGTCGTTTTGATACTAAAATAGGCACACCTGCCTCATTTGCCGCTTCAATTAAAACAGCTGGCACATCCATCCCATTTGTGACGATAATACCTGGTGTGATATCTGTACAAAGACGATTAACCCGATCAACTTGTTCATCATATGTTAAATTTAAAAAATAATTCATTTCCGTCTTCCCGATAATTTGAATCCTTTCCTTCGGATAATACTCGAAGAAACCTGTCATTTCAAATCCCGGACGAGAAATGTCATTCGATGTAATCTCACGATGGATCCCATCTTCACCTGCAACAACATCCATCGTAAAGTTATCAATTAAATCTTGCGTACGCACTACACTCATCGTAAACCTCCACTATACATGGCTCAATTTATATTTTTTACACATTACTACTATTTTATCGTTAATCGGCAGATTAATCTAGAAAACATCACTAAAAACATAATAAAAGTCCGGTAATCGGATACACTCCTTTACCGGACATCATAAATTAATCTTCAAACTGCCAAATATAAAACTGTTCAGTACCTAAACGCTCTTTTAAAGCTTGTAAAGCCTCATCATTTTTTAAGGCATCGTTTTCCATTTGTTCAAGTAAACCTTCTGCTTGCGACTTATGCTTCGTAATCGCTTGTAATTTATGATTAAAATCTTCTACTTCAAAAACGACATCTGGTTCACCAAGTTCTTCCTTATAATTATGTGTAATCGCTGCTGCCCAAACAGTCGGACGTTCAGCTGGATCCATTTGACGAACAGCCTCAATCGTCGCCACACCTAAAGCATTATGGTCTGGATGGACCCCATGCTCTGGATAGTGTGTAATAACTAAGCTCGGCTCAATTCGATCAAGTGCCTCTTTGACAACTGCCGCAGCATCTTCAACTTTTTCAAACTCAATCGTCTTATCACGGAAGCCAAGCACTTCATAATTAATATCTAAAAAGTCACAAGCATCTTTTAATTCAACTTCACGAAAATCACGCAAGGTTTCACGATTAGCAAAAGGTGGCGTCCCCATATTACGACCCATCTCACCTAATGTCCCACATAAATAAGTGACCGGTACACCTTGCTCACGATATTTTTTTATAATACCAGACGTTCCAAAAGATTCATCATCCGGATGTGGAAATACGATCACAACATGCTTTTCCTCTTTCATTTTCTCACCTACTCCATTCATTATTTAAAAGGCGTTTCACTAATTTGTAATGCAACCATGAGGCGCCCTTCACCATCATGACCTGCTAACAACAATTTATTTTCATCATATACTTCATAATCTGTTAGACCTTCACCATAAACCCAGCCAAGCTCCGTATTTAAACCAACACGATAACCACGATCACCTGCGATAACCGCATTCGTATACTTTATCTTAGCATTTCGAATATAAGCCCCAACATTAACTCCCTTATTTCCAAAATGACTCGCATATGCCCCATTCGTCGTTTCTAAATGAACATATACCTCTTTATTTGCATATTGATCTAACAAAGCTTGAACTTCCTCTTTATTGATTGGTTTCATTCCTTCAACCTCCTACTCTTTTATTAGCTTACTTAAAATAAGCTTCATTCGTCAAAATATATGTTCCATTTTAAAAAAGGGAGCTTAACAGCTCCCTCAGCTTCCTTTAGTTTTGCTCACGCTCTTTATCGCGTGCTAGCATGACGTCTAAATATTGCCCTGTATAAGATCCATTAAATGCAGCAACCTCCTCAGGTGTGCCTGTGACAAGAACTTCTCCGCCACCATCGCCACCTTCAGGTCCAAGATCAATCATATAGTCAGCCATTTTAATGACATCTAAATTATGTTCAATGACGATAACCGTATCCCCATTGTCGACAAGTCGTTGAATAACAGCTAATAGACGTTTAATATCATCGATATGAAGCCCTGTTGTCGGCTCATCTAAAATATAAACAGTTTTTCCATTCGAACGCTTATGCAACTCACTCGCTAACTTCACCCGTTGTGCTTCCCCACCAGATAAAGTCGTCGCTGGTTGTCCTAATTTAATATAACCTAAACCAACATCGGCAATCGTCTGTAGTTTTCTCTTTATTTTTGGAATGTTATCAAAGAAGGATAATGCTTCTTCAATTCGCATATCTAATATGTCGGCAATGTTTTTCCCTTTAAAGGTAACTTCTAAGGTTTCACGATTATATCGCTTACCATCACAGACTTCACAGGGAACATAAACATCTGGCAAAAAGTGCATTTCAATTTTTAAAATCCCATCACCACGACAAGCTTCACAACGACCACCTTTCACATTAAAGCTAAAGCGTCCTTTTTTATAACCTCTTACTTTTGCTTCATTCGTCTGAGCGAAAACATCACGAATGTCATCAAAGACCCCTGTATATGTCGCAGGGTTTGAGCGGGGTGTTCGTCCGATTGGTGCTTGGTTAATGTCAATAATTTTTTCGATATATTCAAGCCCTTTAATGGTCTTATGTTTGCCTGGACGATGTTTACCTTTATATAAATGTTGAGCAATAGACTTATATAAAATATCATTCACGAGTGTACTTTTCCCAGAGCCAGAAACCCCTGTGACAAGGGTTAATAATCCAACTGGAAAAGCGACATCAATATTTTTTAAGTTGTTTTCTTCAGCCCCAATGACTTCGATGAATCTGTCATCTGCTTGACGTCTTTCATCAGGCACCGGAATGAATTTTTTCCCTGATAAGTAATGGCCTGTTAACGATTTACGGGAACGCATAACTTGTTTAGGCGTTCCTTGTGCCACAATTTCACCACCATGGTCACCTGCACCAGGCCCGATATCAACAATCCAATCCGCTTCAAGCATGGTATCTTCATCATGCTCAACAACGATTAAGGTATTATCTAAATCACGCATTTGTTTCAAGGTTTCAATGAGCCTGTCATTATCACGTTGGTGCAGACCGATTGAAGGTTCGTCCAGTACATATAAAACACCTGTTAAAGCCGATCCAATTTGGGTTGCTAAACGAATCCGCTGGGCCTCCCCACCTGATAAGGTGCCTGAAGCACGTGACATCGTTAAGTAGCTTAGACCCACATTAATTAAAAAGCGTAAGCGGTCATTAATCTCCTTTAAAATCAAACGAGCAATTTGCTCTTCTTTTTCCGTTAAGCTTAACTGTGTGAAAAAGTCATGTGCTTCAATAATTGAAAAGCGTGTGACTTCACTAATATGCAACTTGTTCACTTTCACACTTAAAGCTTCCTCATTTAAACGATAGCCTTGACAAGTTGGACACGCTGTCTCAGCCATGTATGCTTCTAATGTTTCACGAATAAAATCTGATGATGTCTCTTTGTAACGACGGGCAATATTGTTTAAAACCCCTTCAAAGAAAATGTTAGAACGTTTTTCCTTACCAAAATCATTCACAAAGTGAAACTCGATCTGTTCATCTCCAGAACCATACAAAATAATGTCCATTTCTTCTTTGGGCAAGTCTTTAACCGGGACATCCATATTAATCCCATAATGCTTACAAACCGACTTTAATAATTGTGGGTAATATTGCGAACTAATGGGCTCCCAGGCAGCAATAGCATGGTCATTTAAACTTTTTGACCAGTCAGGAATGACGAGATTTAAATCCACTTCCAAATTTGTTCCCAATCCATCACAAGTTGGACACGCCCCGAAAGGACTGTTAAATGAAAAAAGACGTGGCTCGAGTTCTTCAATTGAGAAACCACAAAGCGGGCAAGCATGGTGCTCATTCATCCGCATTTCTTCTCCATCAATGACATCAACTATCAGTGATCCCTCACCTAGTTTTAAAGCCGTCTCAATGGAATCAGACAAACGACTTTCGATTCCCTCTTTCACGACAATACGATCTATGACGACATCAATCGAATGTTTTTTATTTTTATTTAAGTCAATGTCATCTGTAATCTCAACCATGTCACCATTGACTCTTAAGCGAATATATCCTTCTTTTTGTAAGTTCTCTAATGTTTTAGCATGGGTCCCTTTTCGGCCTGATACGACAGGCGCTAACAATTGAATACGTGACCGTTCTGGTAGTTCCATCACTTGATCGACCATTTGTTGAACAGTTTGTGACGTTATTTCAATCCCATGATTAGGACAAACAGGCCGACCAATTCGCGCATAAAGTAAGCGTAAATAGTCATAGATCTCCGTTACCGTTGCGACGGTTGAACGTGGGTTTTTGCTCGTCGTCTTTTGATCAATTGAAATAGCTGGTGATAAACCTTCAATTGTATCAACATCTGGCTTATCCATTTGACCTAAAAACTGACGGGCATAAGCTGATAAAGACTCAACATAGCGACGTTGACCTTCCGCGTAAATCGTATCGAAAGCTAAAGATGATTTACCTGAACCAGATAGACCAGTGACCACAACTAATTTATTTTTAGGAATATCGATATCAACATTTTTCAAATTATGTGCCCGAGCACCTTTAATTCTAATTTTTTTATTTGGCATCTATATAACTTCCTTCCAAATGATTAACTTTCAGCTTTCAGTTCGAATATAATATCTCTTAATTCTGTTGCACGTTCGAACTCTAAGTTTCTTGCCGCTTCTTTCATTTCAACTTCTAAGTTTTCAATCACTTTAGCTCGTTCTTTTTTCGGCAACTGACTAATTGGAATACGTTCATCGTCTTTCGTCGTTAACTCCTCAACCTCTTCAGCGACATATGTCGCTTGGATTAACTCACGAACATCTTTCTTAATCGTCTGTGGTGTAATCCCATGTTCTTCGTTAAAGGCCTTTTGTATCGTCCGACGACGATTCGTTTCATCTATCGCCTTTTGCATGGAATCTGTAATCCGATCTGCATACATGATGACCTTACCATTGGCATTACGCGCAGCCCGTCCAGCCGTCTGAATCAATGATCGTTCTGAACGTAAGAAACCTTCCTTATCTGCATCCAAAATAGCAACTAAGGACACTTCCGGTATATCAAGCCCTTCACGTAATAAGTTAATCCCGATTAAAACATCATATTTTCCTAATCGTAAGTCACGAATAATTTCAATTCGTGCTAATGTTTTGATTTCCGAATGTAAATAAGCGACTTTATAATTTAACTCCTTAAAGTAATCCGTTAAATCTTCTGACATTCTTTTCGTTAAGGTTGTAATTAAAACTCGCTCTTTTTTCTCAATTCGTTGATTAATTTCTTCCATTAAATCATCAATTTGTCCATCAATTGGACGAACATCTATTTCTGGATCAAGCAAGCCTGTCGGTCGAATAATTTGTTCGACCATTTCTTTCGTATGTTCCATTTCATATGGTCCAGGTGTCGCTGATACATACATCGTCTGTTTGACCTTCTGTTCAAACTCCTCAAACTTAAGTGGTCGGTTATCTAAAGCTGACGGTAAGCGAAAACCATGATCGACTAACATTTGCTTACGTGCCTGGTCTCCATTATACATGGCACGAACTTGCGGCAAGGTCGCATGTGACTCATCAATCACGACTAAAAAGTCATCCGGAAAGAAATCTAACAATGTATAAGGTGTTGATCCTGCTTCACGAAATGTTAAATGACGTGAATAGTTTTCAATTCCTGAACAAAAGCCCATTTCACGCATCATTTCTAAATCGTAATTTGTTCGTTGTTCAAGCCTTTGCGCTTCTAGTAGCTTTCCTTCCGCTTCCATGACTTTTAATTGATCTTCTAATTCTTTTTCAATGTTGTCAATCGCTTTTTTCATTTTCTCTTCACGTGTGACGAAGTGAGAGGCTGGGAATATCGCAACATGTTCCCGATCCCCAATAATTTCACCTGTTAGAGCGTCGACTTCACGGATTCGATCAATTTCATCTCCAAAAAACTCAATCCGTATACAATGTTCTTCCCGTGAGGCCGGAATAATTTCAACTGAATCACCACGTACCCGGAAGGTCCCCCGTTTAAAGTCAATATCATTACGAGCATATTGAATATCAACTAATTGCCGTAACAATTCATCTCGTTCAATTTCCATACCCATTCGCAATGAACAGACTTGACTTCGATACTCTTCTGGCGAACCAAGACCATATATACATGAGACACTGGCAACAATTAAGACATCACGCCGCTCAAATAAAGATGATGTTGCAGAGTGACGCAACTTATCAATTTCATCATTAATACTGGCATCTTTTTCAATAAATGTATCTGTTGAAGGAACATATGCTTCAGGCTGATAATAATCATAATAACTCACAAAATATTCAACCGCATTTTCTGGGAAAAACTCTTTAAATTCACTGTACAATTGACCAGCTAAGGTCTTATTATGAGCAATGACTAAAGTCGGACGATTCACTTCTGTCACGACGTTAGACACCGTAAAGGTCTTCCCTGTCCCTGTTGCACCTAATAAAGTTAAATGTTTTTCTTCATCATCTAATTGCCTGACAAGTTGATCAATTGCTTTTGGTTGATCCCCTTGAGGTGTGAATGATGACACGAGATTAAACTTTTCTGTCACAAAAATACCTCCGTTCTTTATCTACTTCAAAGTATATCATGTAACCGAACGAACATTCCATTTTTTAATTTCCAATAAAAAAGTCGAATTCTTCATGAATTCGACTTCTCTTTACCAATGGCTATTTTTATATTTTCGATAATAGTTAATCTGCCTTAAAAATAAGTACAATTTGCGCTTCAAGCTTTTATCTTTTTTATAAAAGAGTGGATTCCCAAATCGTTTCTTTTTTAACAACTGTTTCACTTCTTTTTTGACAGCATCGTTTTTGACAAATGTTTTTAACACTTGCCTAGGAACGACTGTAAATAAAAAGTGGTCTTCAATATATTCAAGTGATTTAGATTTATTTTCAATTAAATCATCAACAAGTAACTGAGCCATATTATGACCACATTGTGTTATATAATAACTTGAACGGCCTTGCCTCACATTTACTTCAAACACTTTAAACTTGCCATCTCGTTGATCGTATTTTAAATCGAAGTTAGCAAAACCAACATAGCCAAGCTCTTTTAAAAACTGAACTAACTTGTCCATCATTTCTCTATTTGGCTTTGTAATCACAGCTGTATAGTTTCCTATTCCTGTTATGGTATGCTCTTGTAAAACAACTTGGCCAAATGAAACAACTTGTGGCTCACTTTCCTGACTCATATAAACGACAGCATCCCACATGTAAGTATCATCACCAGGAATATAATCTTGAATGATCAGTTCATCACGGTAGCCACTATCTTTAATTTTCTCAATCACTTCTTGTGCTTCTTCTAGACTATTTAGCTTATATACTTTATGTTGACCTGGAAAGCTATGTTTGAAGTAGTTGACGCCATTACCAGGCTTGATAATAATTGGATAAGTCATCTCTTCAGTAAAGGTTTCTTCTGAAGCGCAATCAAACATATATGTTTTTGGAATATCAATCCCATGTCTCTCACACACTTTATAAAAATTATTTTTCACAAGTAAGTCATTCAATAAATTTTCTTCAATATAATTAAACTTAAAGTCCTTTTCTAATTGTTGACGATTTTCAACAATTAAACGAACATATTCATCATTTGTCGCTACTAACACTAAATGTTCCGCTTCATTTTTATATTGTTGGGAAATTTTTTCTAAATGCTTAAGAAATACATCTGTCTCATGTAAGTTTTCATCGTAAATAATATGTGTCGTAATCGTACTATATTCAGTGAATGACATCGGTGACTGACCTAATAATACAGGCTTCATCCCATATGCCTCATGAAAAGAGATTGCCATATTGTATGCATTCATATCAGTTCCAACAATTATTGGAATAAATTTCGCTTTCATTTTAGGCTCCAATCCGCAATTCTAATTGATTGCTTTTCTCTTGTTCCTTCATTGTACAATACTGTATGAATACCTTTCAAATCATATAAAAGATAAGGGATAGCTCAGCATTATTCTAATGGCTCTCCCTATCTTATATATAGTATAATCGACATGATTCATTATTTTTATCACATTTTCGTTGCTTGATTATTCGAAGTAAACTAAATAATAAATAGTCAAAAAATGATAAATAGATGTTTTAAAAATGGTCACAATGTGAATGGTATAAGAAATAGATATTCTTAGAACCTGTTAAGACATCTTTTTGTGTATCAAAATTAAGGATTGGATTGGAGTGGAATAAATGAATTTAAAAAAATTATTATCTCAGATAAATATTATTCATACGACTCATGATGTAGACAAGATTGACATTCATGCCCTTGCTTATGATTCGCGTAAGGTAGGCAAAAATGATTTATTTGTCGCTATTCGAGGCTATGTCACAGATGGTCATCTCTTTTTACAGTCAGCTGCTAACAATGGCGCCCAAGCTGCTATTGTGGAAGAAATTGATGAAAGTGTAAATATCCCACAAATTCAAGTTGACAATAGTAGGTTAGCACTAGCCATTATTGCTGATCAATTTTATAGGCATCCATCAAGACAGATGCAAACAATCGGTGTAACTGCTACAAACGGTAAAACAACTACTTCTTATATGATTAATGAAGTGTTAGAAAATGCTCATTTTAAAACAGGGGTTGTTGGGAGCGTAAATGTAAAGGTTGGTAATCATTATGAACCTGCTGAATTAACGACACCTGAATCATTAGACTTACAAGCTTACTTTCACGAGATGCAAGAAGCTCAAGTTACCCACGCGATTATGGAAGTGTCATCTGCTGCTCAAGAATTATATCGTGTAGCAGCCATTCATTATGATATCGTTACTTTGAATAATATTAATAAAGAACATATTGACACACATGGAAGCTTTGAAAATTATGTTGCTCAAAAGACTAAATTAATTAAGCAAGCACCAAAAGATAGTATTGCGATTTTAAACTTAGATTGCCAGGAAGCTAAAGACTTAAGATCGGAGACAGATGCTCACGTCATCACGTTTGCTCTCGATAACAAGCATGCAGATTTCACCGTAGAAAACCTTGATTTATCAACAGGACGAGCACAATTTGATGTTCAATTAAACAAAGAAATAAAGCTGAATGGTAATACTTTAAAGCCGATGACTTTCAGAATGGAGTTAGGTGTACCTGGTTTACATTCTGTATCTAATTCAATGATTGCTATTATAATTGGCTTAATAAATGATATTGCTATAGAAAGTATCCAAACAAGCTTAAAAGCTTTTAATGGTGTTCATCGTCGCTTTCAATTTATTCATGAAGGTGACTTCACCGTTATTGATGATCATTTTGCTAACCCTGGTAATATTAATGTCACTCTAGAAACATTAAGCTTAATGGATTACCGCCACTTAAAATTATTATATGCTATACGTGGTAATCGCGGTGCCGAAGTAAACGAAGATAATGCAAACACTTTAGTTAAATGGGCTCCACGCTTAGGCTTAAAAGAGGTTTATGTAACACGAAGCCAATCAGACGTCACTGACAAGGATAAGGTGACTGACGAGGAATATGAGGCCTTTGTGACCATTCTCCATGACCACGGGATTCAAACAATTGATTTTGATGAGTTAGATGATTCGATTCAAGCTATCATAAAAGAAGTTGGCACAGATGATTTACTCTTACTTGCCGGCTGTCAAGGAATGGATGAAGGAGCAAAGTATCTCCATCAATATGTGTAAAGAGAAAAGCCATCTATACAAAATGTATAGATGGTTTTTATTGACTAGCAAACAAGAGACCAAGCTCATGGTGTTCTGCTTCATAACGCGGACATGTTAAATACCGCTCTTTCCCTTTCATATCTTGAACATATAATTTATAAAATGGTACTTCTTCTCGCAAGTATTGATAAAATTGTCCTTCACTCCTAATTGAATAACCATTTACTTTTAGTATTGTTTCACCTGCTTTTAAACCTATTTCACTCGCCGTACTTTCTTCAATGACAGCAATAATCTTCAAGCCATCCTTCACTGGATAATAAAGTGACTTCCCTTTCCTATCTTTTAACCTTAATAAGAATACGATCAACTCTCTACCAAAAATCGTTAATACAATCAAGATGATTCCTATATATTCTATCTGTAAAAACATGGACAACATAGCGACTGCTGATAAGGTCATTAATAAAATAGCGTATGATCGAATTAAATCTTGTCTCAACTCTTTAAAAGGATATGAAACAAAAGTAAATTGATAGCCAAATAAAAATGGAATGATCACTAATTGATATGAATGATTTGGTAATTCAATAAAAGGGAGCCATTGAATAAGTGGCTCAATCATTTCAGTTGGGACATAAGCGACAAAAGGTAATAAAAGACCACGCTTTAATTGGCTAGCTCCTACCGTTAATCCTCGATTACTCTTTATTTTCTTCGAAAACAAGTGGTTACGATTCGAGAATAGAACACTGACAACTTCGACAATTAGTAAAGCCATTATAAAGATAAATACTGTAAATGATTCTTCAATTAAAAGGTTGACTTGCTCAAGTTCTCCCATCATTGTTACTGCAATAAAAGTTAAAGTATAACTTAGTCCAATCGTATATACTGCAGATAAAAAACTAAATGATTTCATGAAAAATAAACTAATAAACAAGACCATCATCATGATCAATAAATACTTTGTCATGACAAGCTGAAAATAAATTGTAAAAGCAGATATGACAATTGTAAAAATCAAAGTCATAAAAAGGGACTGTTTCCATTCATAAGACCAGTCTTTTAATTTTATTCGAAATAAACGGCGCTCATTTTTAATCCTGCGATAACCTGTCAATAATACAATCGCTAAGACGATATAAAAAAGGGGATTGAGTAATAAAAGTACCCCATTTAATAAGACAATGTTCATGAAGTCAGCCATTATACCAAATCCCCCCTTATCATTTAATTATATAAGGCTTCAATCGCCTTTTCTAATTGTAAATCATCTTCTTTTTCACGAATATTATCGACTACATTTAATTCAATTTGTCCATAAGTCTTTTCGTTAATTGTGCCTGTTACATCTAAATCATGGTCCTTTTGATATGCTTTGACCACTTTTTCCATTTCTTCATCAAAATAGCCATCTGTTCGGATATCATCATAGCCAATACCTTTTAACATTTTTTGAATTGTTTCGATATCTTCACCAACATCATCTTTTTTCAATTCATCGTCTAAACTGACAGGTGTTAAGTAATAATAATCTGGTTGTTTTTGTTCAATGGTTGGCTCTACTCCTACTTCATTAATCCAATTACCATCAGGTGACAACCATTTGAAAAATGTTAACTTAACGGTACTCCCATCACCTAGGGAAACTGCTTGCTGTACGGTTCCTTTACCAAAAGACTTTGTTCCAACAACATCATAACCGTTTTCTTTTAAGGTGACAGCTAAGATTTCTGAAGCTGAAGCACTTCCTTCATCGGTTATAATGGAAATCGGATAATCTTTCCCTTCTGTCAGATTAGTAAAGTATTCTTCTTTTTTACCATCACGATCTTCTATTTGAATGTATGGCTTATCTTTCGTCACGAGCAACTCTAAAATTTCTTCAACTGAATCAAGTAGACCACCTGGATTACCTCGAACATCAATTACGAGTCCATCCATTCCTTCATCTTCCAGTTCATTTAAAAAGTCTTCAAATTCTGTTGATGTCCGCTCCGAAAATGATGTTAATGTTAAATAACCTGTTTTCTTACCGTCTTCCTCTAGCATTTCTTTATAAACCGTTTCTACTGGAATATCATCACGAACAAGTTCTACTTCAAATGGCTTTTCTGATCCAGCACGTTCAATGAGTAAGGTTACTGTGGACCCTTTTTCGCCTCGAATATGTTCTACCGCTTCGTGTAAATCATAACCTTCCAATGATTCGCCATCTACTTCTAATACAACATCATTCGGACGTAATCCAGCTTTTTCTGCAGGTGAATCTTTAATAGGCGAAATAATTGTTACCTTTCCTTCGCGTAGACTCACTTCAGCACCAATCCCTTGAAAGGAAGAGTTAATTTGTTCTTCAAAACGTTCCATTGCTTCAACATTCATATATTCACTATAAGGGTCATCTAAAACATCTAATATCCCCTTAATAGCCCCTTCATATAAATCATCTTCTTCGACTTCCTCAATATAATGTTGCTCTATTAATTGGAGCGTCTGGACAATTTTCTCCAATTGTGGATCATCTAAATCCGTTTGATTGGTAGATTTGTTATTGTCCTTCTCGATAACAGGTGGTTTTTCTTGTGTTGACTCAAACCATTTTGTCCCAACAAAAGCTCCACCTATTCCTACTCCGAAACATATAATTGTTGCTAAGATAAATTGCCATAATTTTAATTTCATTTTTTCAACTCCGATATTCAATGTCTTACGTTTAGTTTATCATAATTTAAATCCAACTTACATATAAAAAAAGAACTACGAAAATTTCACTTCGTAGTTCTTAAATTATTATGGTAAATAACCACTTGGATTTACTGGGTTTTTATATCCACCTGGATGCACTTCAAAATGTAAGTGAACTCCTGTTGAGTTTCCTGTTGTTCCCATAATACCAATTTGTTGCCCTTGTTTTACAACTTGTCCTGCTGACACATTAATTGAACTCATATGAGCATACAATGTCGTAACATCTCCATGGGTAATCATAACTGTATTTCCATAGCCACCCATCCAACCTGCATGGGATACAACCCCATCTTTTGCAGAAATGATTGGTGGTGTAGAACTGTTAAGTGGTGCAAAGTCCAAACCATTATGATATGTTGATCCAATACCTCCTGGAGATTTCCTTGGACCAAATCCTGACGTAACCACAACATGACCTGAAACTGGTGTTATAAAACCGCTACTTGAATTTGAAGCAGGTGGTGAGTTTCCTCCTGAATTATCTCCTGATCCACTTCCACCGCTAGAACCTGAGTTTCCATTACTATTTCCATTGTTACTTGCTTGGCTAGCTTCTTGTTCAGCTTTTCTTTTCGCTTCAGCTTCTTCCGCAGCTTTACGTTCTGCCTCTTCAATATCTGATTTTTTATTTGCAAGTAATTGCTTAGCTTGCTCAGCATATTTTGCTTCACTAGCAATTAATTCATCTTCTTCAGATGCTGTTAACTCTGCTGTTTCTAACTCTTCATATTCTTCAGCAAGCTTATCTTTCACTTTCTCTTGTTCTTTTTTCTGACCCTTTAAATCCGCTTTTAAGCCATCAAGAACTGAACGTTGTTTTTCTAGTTCTTTCTTTTTAGCCTCAACCTCTTCTTTTTTCTCTTCAACTTCGACTTGCTTTTTTTCTAAGGTTTCCTGGTCTTCTTCAAGTTCACGCATAATTTGTTTATCCGAATCCATAATTGTACTTACTGAACTTGAACGACTAATAAAATCACCAAAGTCTGTCGCCCCTAAAAGAACAGCAATATATTTAGAAAATCCACCTGTCTCTTGAATTGAACGTAAACGATCTTTTAATAAGTCTAAACGGCGTTCTATTTTCTCGATTAGTTCTTCAATTTCTTTATCTAGCTTTTTAATTTGTGAATTCAATTTTCGAATTTCATTTTCATTTAACGAAATTTCATTTTCTTTTTCTTGAATCGAAACTTCTGTTTGACTTAACTTCGTTTCAATTGTTGATAATTCAGCTTTAACATCATCTTGCTTTTCAACATTTTCTTTCTTTTGTTTTTTTATTTTAGACTTTTTCTCGCCAATTTCGTTTTGTTTATCTTTTAGTTCGCTTTGCTCTTTCTCTAATTCTTTTATTTCAGACTCGATGTCTTGTACTGTTTGTGCAGAAGACTCTATATTAAAAGAGAATATGACCATGAACAAAGTAACAACACTAATGACTATTTTATTTTTCATTCTCCTCGCAATCCCCCTATACAAACTTAATGATTTTATACACGTAAAAACTTACGAACACTCATGATACAACCCCATACACCGATGATTGCTCCAAGTAATAATATTCCTAGTGATAATTGGTAAATAAACGGATTAAATGGTAACAATTCGATAAACGATATCGATGTTTGTCCACTTAAGTTCGTGTAAATGTATTGGTATGACGAAGCTAACAATACAATTGGCAATATGGATCCAAGTACACCTAAGAGTAAACCTTCGATAAAGAATGGTCCTCTAATAAATCCATTTGTTGCACCAACCAATTTCATAATACCTATTTCACGGCTTCTCGCCATAATTGTAAGTTTAATTGTATTTGAGATTAAGAACATAGCTGTTAAGACTAAGCCCACAATTAATCCTATTCCTATTATTCTAACATACTTATTAAATGCGAATAATTTAGGCACAACTTCTTTTCCATAGTTTACTTTATAAACATGTGGCAATCCTTCAATCGTTTGTGCGATCCTTTCAGTATCTTTTGGATCTGCCGTCTTTACAACGAATGCGTGGTTTAATGGGTTATCTTGCTCAATCATTTCCCAGATTTGCCCTTCATCACCCATACCTTCAATTAATCCTTCTAATTCGTCTTCCTTTGATGAGAATGATAGTTTTTCAACAGCATCATAAGCTTCTATTGTCTCTTGTAGCTCTGTTATTTCATCTTCTTCTGCTGTTACTTCAATTAACACTTTAATTTCGACATCTCGTTCAACTTGTGTTGCCATCTCATTGATGTTTAATAAAAGACCGACAAACACACCTACTAATAACAAGGTAACAGTAACGGCACCAATCGATGCAATAGACATCCAACCGTTACGAATGACACTTTTTGTCCCTTCTCGTATATGTCTTCCCCATGACTTAAATTTCATAACCGTACTCTCCTTGCAATTCGTCTCTTACAATAACACCATTTTCAATCGCAATCACGCGCTTTTTAATAGTGTTAACGATTTCTTTACTATGTGTTGCCATGATGACCGTCGTTCCACGCGCATTTATTTCTTCCAAAATACGCATGATTGACCATGATGTATCAGGGTCTAAGTTTCCTGTCGGTTCATCGGCAATAATTAATTTAGGATGGTTTGCAATCGCACGTGCAATTGAAACACGTTGCTGTTCCCCACCTGATAATTCATCTGGAATAGAACGTGCTTTATTTTTTAAGCCTACTAAATCTAAAACTTCCATAACGCGTGTACGGATTCGGCTTGGTGATGCTTCAATAACTTCTAATGCGAAAGCGACATTCTCATAAACTGTTAATTTAGGTAACAATTTAAAGTCTTGGAATACAACGCCGATATCACGTCGTAACATTGAAATATCTTTACTTTTTACTTTACTTGCATCTTCACCAATAATATCAATTGTCCCACTCGTTGCTTGCTCTTCTAAATACATTAACCGAATAAAAGTAGATTTCCCTGCTCCACTCGGTCCTACTATGTAAACAAATTCACCTTGATCTATTTGCACGTCAATTCCATTCAGTGCTGTGACACCGTTTGGATACGTTTTATATACGTCTTTCATCGTAATCATTATATTAGTCACCTACAGTTTTCTTCTATATTCAACAAAATGTGTTCCATTACTAATAATATCATAAATACCAAGGCTTTTGTTTATAATTTATATTACAATTGTGTATCATTTTGTAATAAAATAAAAAAAGGCAAGGCTATATTTAATATAGCCTTGCCTTTTTTAAATAATTATTTATGAGTTGCTAACCAGTCTGCAACCTCTTGTGCATCATCACCTGATAATAATCCTGCAGGCATTGATCCTTGACCGTCTTCGATAATCGAAACGATATCGTCAGCACTATGGTCTGCACCTACTGTTTCAAGTGATGGACCAGCACCACCTGATAAGTCTTGTCCGTGACAGCTAGCACATTGCTTTTTGTAAAGCTCTTCACCAGCTGAAGCTTCTGTCGTATTATTGTTGTTGTTACCATCGTTACCAGCGTTATTGTTGCCATTGTCGTTATTTCCGCCACAAGCACCAAGTACGAGTACAACACCTAATAATACTGCTACTAACCACTTTTTCATAATAATAATCCCCCTATCATTGGAAATTTTAAAGCTCAGTTATTATTATAACCGATTTTTGAATGAATAAAACATATTATGACGATAAGTCACAAATTTGTTTAAATCTATTCATCAATCGTTAATATACTAGGAGTATAATTTGCTTTTTCCTAACGAACCTTAGAACGGAGAAAGGCATCGATAAAGACATCAATATCACCATCGATAACACCTTGAGCATTCCCAATATCAATATTCATTCGGTGATCCTTCACCATTGAATAAGGATGGAATATATATGACCTTATTTGACTCCCCCATCCGATTTCCTTTTGTTCGCCACGCATTTCTGCTAATTCTTGTTCTTGTTTTTCAATTTCTAGTTGATACAATTTTGACTTTAACATTTTCATCGCTTGTTCCCGGTTTTTAATTTGTGAACGTTCCGATTGACAAGTCACAATCGTATTAGTCGGTAAATGAGTAATCCGTACAGCTGAATCGGTTGTATTGACGTGCTGTCCACCAGCACCACTTGCACGGTAGGTATCGACTTTTATATCTTCACTTTTGATTTCAATGTCAACGTTATTATCAATTTCTGGAGACACATCACACGAAACGAAGCTCGTATGGCGTTTTCCTGATGAATCAAATGGTGAAATACGAACGAGTCGATGGACACCTTTTTCTGCTTTTAAATAACCATAAGCATTATAGCCTTTAATGAGAAGTGTCACACTTTTCACGCCTGCTTCATCACCGGCTAAGTAGTTCAATGTTTCAATTTTAAATCCTTTACTCTCAGCCCAACGTTGGTACATACGTAATAATATACTTGCCCAATCTTGAGACTCTGTTCCACCGGCTCCTGGATGAAGCTCTAAAATGGCATTATTTTTATCGTAAGGTTCACTGAGTAATAATTCTAATTCAAAGTCTTCAACCGACTTTTCTAATTGTTTAATTGTTTGGCTTAATTCATCTAACAGTTCCAGTTCATCTTCTTCTTTGATCATTTCATGTAATACAAATGCATCTTCGATTTGTTCTGCCATTTTTTCAAATTTAGTCACTTGATCTTTTAAGGCATTTGATTCATCAATGACGACTTGGGCAGCATCATTATCATCCCAAAAATCAGCTGCCGTCATTTGCCCCTCAAGGGAAGCAATCTTTGCCTTTTTACCTTCTAAGTCAAAGAGACCCCCTAAAGTCGTCAATACGTTGTTCTAACTTATCCATTATTTGTTTTGCTTCAATTAAATCCATCGTTATTCATACCTCTCATTATTCGTTTTTACCGTGACAATGTTTAAACTTCTTTCCACTGCCACATGGACATGGATCATTCCGTCCAACAGTTTGCTTTTTCACAATCGGCTTACGTACCTTCGTCGCTTCAGATTCCCCTGAAACAGCTTTTGCCCCTTTAGCTACTTCTTCACGTTGTAAGTTTTGACGAATTTGTGCCTTCATCACATAGCGTGCAACATCTTGTTCAATGTTGGCAACCATTTCCTCAAACATGTTGTAACCTTCCATTTGATATTCACGTAAAGGATCATTTTGTCCATAAGCACGTAAGTGAATCCCTTGACGGAGTTGATCCATCTGGTCAATGTGATCCATCCACTTCGTATCAACTGCGCGAAGCACGACCACTTTTTCAAACTCATGCATTTGTTCTTCGCCAAGTTCTTCTGTTTTCTCGTCATAATGTTCATTAACTTTCTCCATAATGTGATTAACAATTTCATCACTTGTTAAACCTTTGAAGTCATTAACTATATAGGTGCCTTCATCAAATAAGTTCCCGTGAACATAATCAACAATCGATTCGTAATCCCATTTATCTTCATCAGGATCTTGTGTATGAATTGATACGACACGGTCGACAGCTGACTGAATCATATTCATGACGATATCACGAATCCCGTCTTCTGCATCAATGACTTCAAATCGTTGTTTATAAATAATTTCACGTTGCTCACGTAAAACATCGTCATATGAAAGAATCGTTTTACGAGCATCAAAGTTATTACCTTCTACTCGTTTTTGTGCTGACTCAACAGCTCGAGATACCATTTTACTTTCAATTGGCGAGTCATCGTCCATGCCTAGACGTTCCATCATGTTTTTTAAGTTATCTGAACCGAAACGACGCATTAATTCATCTTCCATTGATAAGTAGAATTGTGACATACCTGGGTCACCTTGACGCCCCGCACGACCACGTAACTGGTTATCAATTCGGCGTGACTCATGACGCTCTGTACCAATAACAGCGAGCCCACCTAAGTCGAGGACTCCTTCACCTAATTTAATGTCTGTCCCTCGCCCTGCCATGTTAGTTGCAATCGTTACTGAGTTTTTCTCACCAGCATTCTCAATAATTTCTGCTTCTCGGTGGTGGTTTTTCGCGTTTAAGACTTCATGTTTCACTTTTTCTCGTTTCAATAGTTGTGAAATAATCTCTGATGTTTCAACAGCTACTGTACCAACTAAGACAGGTTTGCCTACTTCATGTTGGCGTTTAATTTCTTCAACAACTGCTTTAAATTTCCCTTCGATTGACTTATAAATCATATCTGGTCGATCATCTCGAATGATCGGCTTATTGGTCGGGATAGCAGTCACATTCATATTGTAAATATTACGGAACTCTTCTTCTTCCGTTTTTGCTGTACCTGTCATCCCTGATAACTTTTTGTACATACGGAAGTAGTTTTGGAAAGTAATTGAAGCAAGGGTCATACTTTCATTTTGAATTGGTAAACCTTCTTTCGCTTCAATCGCTTGGTGAAGTCCATCACTGTAGCGACGTCCTTTCATAAAACGTCCGGTAAATTGGTCAACAATGACAACTTCGCCTTCTTCCACAACATAGTCAGTATCACGGTGCATAGACGTATGTGCCTTCAAAGCTTGGTTAATATGGTGTGTTAAAGCAACATGTTGAATATCGAATAAGTTTTCAATATTAAAGTATTGCTCTGCTCGGTCAATTCCAGCCTCCGTTAAGACGACACCTTTCGTTTTTTCATCATAAGTATAATCTGTATCTTTAGTTAAGGTCGTTACAAAGCTATTAGCACGAATATAGAGGTCTGCTGACTTTTTAGCAGATCCTGAAATAATGAGCGGTGTACGTGCCTCATCAATTAAAATTGAGTCAACTTCGTCAATAATGGCATAATTCAATTCACGTTGAACCATCTGCTCTTTATATAAAACCATGTTGTCACGTAAATAGTCGAAGCCAAATTCGTTGTTCGTTCCATAAGTAATATCTGCTTCATATGCTTCTCGTTTTTCTTCTTTTGACTTACTATTAATGTTTAAACCAACTGTTAAACCTAAGAACTCATACAATTCTCCCATATCAGTAGCGTCACGCTCAGCTAAATATTCGTTCACTGTAATAATGTGGACGCCTTTTCCTTCCAGCGCATTTAAATAAGCAGGTAATGTAGAAGATAAGGTTTTACCTTCACCTGTCTTCATCTCTGAAATGTCACCTTCATGTAAGACAATAGCCCCCATTAATTGCACGCGGAATGGACGCATCCCTAAGACACGTTTTGCTGATTCACGTACGACAGCATAGGCTTCTACTAATAAGTCATCTAAGGTTTCGCCTTTTTCAAGACGTCCTCTAAACTCTTCTGTTTTACCACTTAATTCACTATCTGATAATTTTTCTAATTGCGGCTCTAATGCTTCAATTTCATCTACCATTTTCGATAAACGGTTGACTTCTCTTTGATTACCGTCCCCAAATATTTTCTTTAAAAAACTAACCATTTATGAGCGCTCCCTAACTTATAAATTTATTCAATCCTATATCATTATATTATACGTCAATCATATCATTATTACTATAAACTAGACAAATGACACAAATAGACAAAAGGAAAAGGATAGAGGAAAATCTCTACCCTTTTGTCATTTGCTTTTCTTCTTTCAGTTGTTTCAAGTTAGCTTCGACCTCTGTCAGCCGCTCATTGGTCGCCCGAATGATTTGCATGAGCTGGACAATGATATCTTCATGATGACGTAATTTATCTTCAATTTGGATACGATTCATCAGCTTGCACCTCTTCTTTTAAACCGATTTTACAAAGGAAATCAACTTCAAGCAAATGCATAAAAATTACTTTTCTCATGCTTTCGACAGTTTTCAACAAGTCAAAAAGATATTTTCGCATGTTTTTCGATCATAAACACTATAAAAAGCCAAACAAAATTGATTTTTACCATAAAATGTCCACATAAAAAAAGAGCTTTCACTTTTCGTGAAAGCTCTGCAATGCCCTTTAGTTAGTCGGTTCAATTAAACCATATTTCCCATCCCGACGTCTGTAAACAACATTCGTATCATTTGTTTCAGCATTAGTAAAGACGAAGAATGTATGGCCTAACATATCCATTTGTAAAATTGCTTCTTCAGAATCCATCGGCTTCAAATTGAAACGCTTTGTTCGCACAATTTCAATTTGATCCTCTTCTTCTGCTTCTTTTCTTTTTTCATTTTCTAATTCCGCAAAGATGTACTTTGCTGCACCTTTTTGGCGGAACTTACGATTAATTTTCGTTTTATACTTTCTAATTTGCCTTTCAAGCTTGTCAACAACTAAATCGATAGCAGCGTATAAATCATCGTGCTGTTCTTCGGCACGTAACACTAAATCCGTCATCGGAATGGTCACTTCAATTTGTTGTTCGTTATTGTAGACACTTAGGTTTACGTGGACATCTGAAGATGGTGTTGTATCGAAATATCGATTCAATTTGTCAATCTTCGTCTCTACGTAATCCTTTATTGCTTGAGTCACCTCAATGTTTTCACCGCGTATAATGTAATTCATATAAGTGTCCTCCTTTGATCTTTGTATATCTATTATACATCTTATTCTTCTATATTCCTATTAATTACACTATTTAAACACAAAATTGTAATAATTCTAAAAATTAAACTTTTTATCTGTTTACATAACTTGAATTAACTTCTTACTAATGTTAGTGATGAGACGCTTTTAGCCCCCTTATCCTTACATGCCTGTGCAGCATGGCGTAAAGTTCTCCCTGTCGTATATAAGTCATCTATCAACAATATATGACCCTCATATTTTTGTTTAACTTTAAAAGGATTTGTCATTTCCATCCTTTGTTTTCGTCCTTTTTTAGCTTGTTTTTCACTTTCTGTACGCTCTAACAAATGACAAGTTTTCCCTGGCAAGATCTTGGCTAGTTGACTGGCTTGATTAAAGTGTCTTTCTTTTAAACGCCTGTCACTTAATGGAATCGGGACAAGGATCACATCTTGATCAAGCTGATTAACAAATTGCTTATAAAGTCTTTGCCAATCTTTTTCAAAGGCATAAACGATGGCATAATCACCGCGATATTTCCAGCGGTACATGATGTCTTTCATAAAGTCATTGTAAGTAAAGAGTGAAAGATTCCGCTTCAAAATATCTTGACCGTTAAAATAAGCTTGCCAGCGGATGCAATCATAACACTTTCTTTCTTCCGTGGGGCGAGAGCATATTTGGCAATGATCTGCTGACACTTTCTCGAGCTCTACTTGACATTGACTACATATGCGAGATTGCCCTTCCAGAATGAGTTGCGACCATGTCAATGATTCAATTATTTTTTCTAAACAAATCATACAGTAATCCTTCATGGTTCTTTCCTTTCGGTAAAATAGTTTCGTGCTTTTTTGTTCATCATTTGAATTTGTTTGCGGGCGTTTTTCATGTCTTTGGTGATGCCTTCATGGAAGAAGATGAGTTGTCCGCTTGGGTCGTCTTTAGCTCGTCCAACGCGTCCACTAATTTGGACGAGGGCTTGTTGGTCGAAGACTTGGTGGTTAGCACATAAGACGGCGACGTCGATGGATGGAAAGGTGACGCCCCTTTCTAAGATTGTTGTGGTGATCAGGCAGTAAATCTCTTTGCGTCTAAAACGTTCAATGATGAGCGGGCGGTCGTCATGTTTACTCGTCACACTGACTGTTTTTAAGTTTGGGTCTTTATAGATTCTTGCTATTTGTTTGGCAAGTCCTTCTTCAAGGTCTCTTGCCAGTTGGATTGTAGGGACAAAGATTAAGAGTTGGCGTTTGGCATATTGGCGTTGTGCTAACCAATTTTCAATAGCACCAACTTGTTTTTCTTTAATGAGTCGTTTTTCTAAGTTTGGAATGAAGTGTAAGGTTGGCAGGGGGAGGGGGCGCTTATGGTAGCGTAAAGGAATAAAAATGGTCTTTGCTTGTTTAAGGGCGAGCGATAAGGCTGCTTTAGGTCTTGGTGTAGCTGTTAAATAAATGGTTGATGCTTGGGCTTTTGAAGCTCTTTTTACAGCAAATTGTAGCATGTCATCATAATAATATGGAAAAGCATCAACTTCATCAATGATGATGACGTCAAAGGTGGCTTCATACTTTAGAAGTTGATGAGTCGTTGCTAGTAGGCATTGGGCATTACTCAGTCGTTTGGGGCTGCCGCCATATAAGGCGTCAATGGTCGTTTTTTGAAAGGCTTGTTCTAATCGAGGGTGTAACTCCCTAACGACATCAGTGCGCGGGGTCGTGATACATATGCGCAGGCCTTGGGATAAACAATAAGCAATAGCTGGGAATAACATTTCTGTCTTTCCAGATCCGGTCACTGCCCAAACTTGGAGGTCTTCTCTCTTTTTGACAGCTTGTAAAATATGGTCACTGCCGTATTGTTGGACCTCTGTTAATTGACCTTCCCATGTGAGTGGGTCATCGATTTTTTCATAGTCATGGTCTGGACCGATCCAGCGAATGATTGAGCTACATTCCATAAGAGTATTTAATTGAGCACACTTCCGGCAATACATGTGGTTTGTTTGACAGTGATTACACGGTTTTTCAGCAAATAAACTTTGCTCCATATTATGGCATCGTCTACATTGCCAGAAAAAATGATATTTTTTGACTAAAGCTTTTTCTTTTTTTACCCAGTTGAGTTGAATAAGTTGCTGAAGCTTGTCTCTTTCTTCTGGCAAGTCACTTAGACTAAGTCTTTTACCATAACATAATTGAACATATTTTTTTAATTGAAAAAAATTCGCTAAAGAAAGCTCATTTTCTTTAGCGAATAATTCTAGTTGTTCTATTAAATTTAAACGTGATAAATCCATAGATTCACCTCATTTATTTTGTACACCAAGCGACACCAATTGAGTTGTCACCTAAGTGGGTGCCGATTACCGGACCAAAGTAGCTTATAATCGTTTCTACTTCTGGATGTTTTTCAGCAAATTGATCACGTAATTTAAGGGCTGCTTTTTCATTGTTTCCATGAATGAAGACTACTTTTTCAAGTTCTTTTTCCTTCGCGTCGTCTTCTAGCATTCCAATAATTCGTTTAATTGCTTTTTTACGTGTTCTTATTTTTTCATAAGGCACTATGAGGCCGTCGACAATATGTAAAATGGGTTTAATATTTAAGACGCTACCTAAGATCGCTTGCGCACTATTTAGTCGGCCACCTTTTTGTAGGTTGGTTAAATCATCAACCATAAAGTAAGCACGTGTACGCGCCTTCATATCATTTAAATAAATTAAGATTTCTTCTGGTGATTTGCCAAGTTCTGCTTGTTCAGCTGCTGCAATAACGAATAAGCCTTGTACCATAGCACTTAATTCTGTATCAAATGGGTAAACAGCAATATGATCAACCATCCCACCCGCACTTTGTGCAGCATTAAATGTTCCACTAAACTTACCTGATAAGTGTAAGGAAATAACGGCATCATAATGAGCTGATAGCTGTTCAAACAAACTTACAAACTCTCCAATAGCTGGTTGTGATGTCGATGGTAATTCTTTTTCTTTTTTCATGCGAGCATAAAATTCTTCTGTCGTCATATCAAAACCTTCACGGTAAGTTTCTTCACCAAAGTTTACACTTAAAGGTACGACATGAATATTATGCTGTTTTATAATATCTGCCGGTATATAGGCTGTACTATCAGTTACAATTGCAATTTTCACGTGTTGACACCCCTTGTCATCGTCTTATAAAATGTCATAGCTCTTTTTATACTATATACGTTTTATAAGTTTACTTCAACCCAGCCATTACGAATGGCAGTGACAACGGCCTGTGTTCTGTCTTTTACATTCATTTTTTGTAAAATATTACTTACATGGTTTTTAACTGTTTTTTCACTGATGACAAGTGTTTCAGATATCTTTCGATTACTTTGTCCTTCAGACAACAGTTGTAAGACTTGACACTCACGCTTCGTTAATAAGTGTAACGGCTTACGGTGTTCAATTTGTAAAATAGTTGAATCATTTGAAGCAGAGGCAAGTCGACGATAATCTTCTACTAAATTATGAGTCACTTTCGGATGGATATACGATCCCCCATCTGCAACAATTTGAATGGCTTCAATTAATGTTTCTGTATCTACTTCTTTTAATAAATAACCTTGTGCACCTGTTTGTAGGGCATCTGTTACATATGATTTATCATCATGAATGGATAACATGATCACTTTAATATCAGGATATTTTTCAATCAACTCTTGGGTGACTTCAATCCCATTTATGTCTGGCATATTAATATCCATCAAAATCACTTCTGGGTTGAATTGTTCAACAATTTGGAGGGCATCTTCTTTCCCTTCACCATCTGCAACAACTTCAATGGTCGATTCAAAATTCAAGAGACGTTTCACGCCTTCCCGAAATAATTTATGATCATCTATTAAGGCAATTTTTACTTTATTGTTTATTGACATTTAACTAAATCCTCCCTTATCTCACATTTTCATTGTATCGGTTATGCAACTTATTTTGTTTCTTTTTATAAAAACTTTATCAATTTGTAAACAGATTGAAATCTCTTTCATAAAAATCGTGATTTTTAATAAGTAATTTGAATGTCTATTTCTGTTCCTTGACCTTCCTCTGTCTGCACTGCCATTTTTCCTTCAAGCAAATCGACACGTTCTTTGATTCCAGCAAGACCGTAAGAGTTTTTAGAAATAGTTTTCATATTAAAACCTTGACCATCATCTTTAATTTGAATATTAATTTTTTCATTTAGTTGCTCTAATCTAACGACCGCATTCATTGCTTTTGCATGCTTATCAATATTTTGTAAAGCTTCTTGAATCATACGGAAAATAGCGATTTCAACATTAGATTGAAGTCGTTCTTCAAAGCCACTCACATGGAAGTCAATATTTAAATTCGTTCGTAATTGGACTTGTTCGATATGATACTTCAAGGTTGGTAGTAACCCATAGTCATCTAAAGTCATTGGCCTTAAATCAAAAATAATTTTTCGAACCTCTTCTAATGTTTCTTCAATATGGAGTCGAAGTCCTTTAAATTCCTTTTGAGCTTCTTCCATCGTCCCTTTTTTACATACTTGTTCGATATATTGTTGGCGCATTAACAGATGAACGATTAATTGCGCAGGGCCATCATGAATTTCTCGTGCAATACGCTTCTTTTCATTTTCTTGTGCTTCAATTAATTTTAAGGCAGATATTTCTTCACAAGCACTTTCACATTCATGTGCCATGTCATCGATGACTTCACTTTTAAAATAGGCTAACATAATATTAATTTTTTTATGGACTTGATCAACATATTGCAACTGTTTATCTGTCTTTTTTAGAGCTCTTGTCAGTTCGCGCTTTTCATCTGCTAAGCCTTGTTCCTCTTGTTGAAGAACGATGACTTCCGTTTGTAATTCATGTGTATGTTCATAAAGATCACGAACTGTTTCCGGATCGTAGGCTGTAATTTCTTTTGACATCATAGTTGTCTCTTCTTTCATCTGAACGAGCCCTTTTTTTAAATCTGCTATTTGTTTAACTACTTCTTCATATTGTCTTTCGAGTTTGAAGATCTCTCTTTCAATAAAGTTAAACTGAGCTATAATCGTCTCAAAAGTTTCTGAAACATCTGTTTTATTTTTTTCTAATGTATATATTAACTGTTTTTCAATCATTTCAATTGATTGTAATTCATTGTGCTTTAACATTTATTGCTCACCTACCATTATGGTATAATAGTCTTAATATTGTATTTATATAAAGGAGAAATACTATTGCTACCATCATATTATACCATTAAACAATCTGGTTCACATGAAATTATCATTCAAAAATCTCGCTTTATCGGCTATGTCGCTCGAGTGACGACAGAAGAAGAAGCTCAAGCATTTATCCAATCCATTAAGAAAAAACATTTTGATGCAACACATAATTGTTCGGCATATATGATCGGTGACAACAATCAAATTCAAAAAGCTAATGATGATGGCGAACCAAGTGGTACAGCAGGCGTTCCCATGCTAGAAGTATTAAAACGTCAAGATTTAAAAGATACGGCAGTCGTTGTCACACGTTATTTTGGTGGGATTAAGCTCGGTGCTGGCGGCCTCATTCGTGCATATAGTACATCAACATCTGAAGCGATTAAACATGTCGGAGTCGTTCGTCGTGAATTAATGGAAGTTGTTTCAATTAAAATTGAATACCCACTCTTAGGTAAAATGGAAAATAATTTGCGCTCACAGCAAATTCCAATTGAGACGATTCATTACTTAGAAAATGTTGATATCCACGTTCTCGTCCCTGTGAATGAATATGATACTTTCCACGAACAAATTGTGGAATGGACGAATGATCAAGCAAGCATTGAAAAGCTTGAACAAAAATATGTTGAACTGAATGTCAAATCAACAAAAGAATAAGTAAAACATCTATGTTTTATCATCATTCGGTGATATAATAAAACATATTTAGTAAAGGAGTAGCGGCCGATGAAAAAACTTTCGATTTTTATCATGTTAATCGGAGTTGGCATCATTAGTTTTGCCTTGTTTCAAATGTATGATTCAAAACAAAAACAAAGTGAATCATATGCTCGTGCTGAAGCATTGTTAGACAATAAGGATGCTAGAGAAGCGGAAAAGGTCAAACCCTTTAAAGCGTCTTTTGGTGATGAAGTTGGCATGCTAACGATTAAAAAAATCGATGCACGCATCCCGATTGTTGAAGGAACAGATGAAGATGAACTGGCACATGGCGTCGGTCATTATGCTGGTACAGCTTTTCCAGAAGAAGATGATCAAGTCGTTCTATCTGGCCATCGTGACACTGTTTTCCGCCGCATGGGAGAGTTAAATGTCGGTGACATTATAACCGTTGAAATGCCTTATGGTAATTATGACTATGAAATTTACGAGACCTTTATCGTTGATGCAGATGATCGAAGTGTGATTAAATCAACGGCACCTGATGAAGTGCTCACCGTGACAACTTGTTACCCATTCAACTTTGTCGGGTCTGCTCCAGATCGTTACATCATTAATGCAAAACCCGTTTACAATAAAGCTACAAAGTGAGTCATTTTGTTTAGTCAAAATGACTTTTTAATTGTTTAAATAGAGAAAGGACGAGAAAGCCTTATGAAAAAAGCTATTCTAGTAGCACTCATGACGATCACAGCTATTCTTTTAGTCAGCTGTTCAAAAGAAAGTTCACCAGACCCTATTGAAGAAACAGAGGCATATATTGATTTATGGGAAAGTTATGAATTCGATCAAATGTATAAACGACTGACAGAGGATACAAAAAACACAGTTGATCCTGAAGATTTCATTGATCGCTATGAAAAAATATATGAAGACTTAGAAATTGATAACTTATCAATTGAAATGGGCGAGCTTGATTCAGATACGATAAAAGAATTCATTGAAAAGAAAGAAGCTCTCATCCCAATTGAAGTCACTATGGATAGTTTTGCTGGACCAATTAACTTTGAACATGATTTAAGTTTAATTTTAAATACTGCTGACGAATCCAATGATGAAGATGCCCAGTGGCTTTTTAATTGGGATACAACCTTCATTTTCCCTGAACTTGTTGAAGATAGTAAAATCCGGATTGAAACCGTTAAACCAAGACGGGGAGACATTTTAGATCGCAATCGGATGCCTTTAGCCATTAATGGAGGAGCCTATGAAGTTGGCATTGTACCAATCAACATGCAAGATGAACAATCTGAAATAAATCAACTTTCCAACATTTTAAATGTATCGACAAGCTCAATTGAAAAGAAATTAGATGCATCATGGGTCGAGCCAGAACACTTCGTGCCAATCCGTCAGATTTCAGATCAAGATGAAAGTAAGATCAACCAACTGCGTAACATACCGGGCGTTTCTTTAAATGAAACGGAAGGGAGACATTATCCACTCGGCCCCGCTGCAGCTCATTTAGTTGGCTATGTTGGCATGGTCACTGCAGAAGACTTAGAAGAAGATGACAATAAACATTTAACAGAGGAAGACCAAATTGGAAAAGCTGGTTTAGAAAAGAAGTTCGATAAAGTATTACGTGGTGAAGAAGGTAAAAAAATTATCATTATCGATGAATTTGATCGGGAAACGGTGTTAGCAGAGGATGAAGTAAAGCATGGTGAAAATGTTCACTTAACTTTAGATGTTGAGCTGCAGCAAACTATGTTTGATTCCTTTGATGATAAATCCGGAACAGGGGTTGCCCTCCATCCAACAAATGGAGATCTTTTAGCACTTGTCAGTTATCCAGCTTATGATCCTAATGACTTCACTTATGGTGTCTCTGAAGCCAAGTGGGAAGCATTATCTAATGATCAGCAGCAACCAATGTTCAATCGCTTTAATGCTACCTTTGCACCTGGGTCGGTTATTAAACCAATCACTTCTGTCATCGGCTTAAACGATGGAGCTATTACTTATGATGAAGGCATCGAGATTAATGGTCTCCATTGGTCAAAAGATGAATGGAAGGATGTTAAAATTACACGAGTAAGCACTTCTAATAAGCCTGTTACACTAGAAGATGCGCTCATTCGTTCAGATAATATTTATTTTGCTATGAAGTCACTCGATATCGGTGGGAAATCATTTGTTTCAGGTTTAAAAGACTTAGGCTTTGATGGTAAACTTCCAATCGATTTGAATATTAACCCGTCACACATCTCAAATAGTGGAGATTTAAATGATGAGGTTTTACTCGCTAACTCCAGCTATGGACAAGGGGAAATTGAAATGTCCGCTTTTCATTTAGCTTTACTTTACACGATGTTCCTTAATGACGGTCATGTTATAGAACCAAAACTTTATTTAGATGATGCTAAACCATCCTATTGGTTAAAGGATGTCATTTCTAAAGAAGATGCTGATCAAATCAACGATATATTAAGGAAGGTTGTCACAGAAGGAACAGCTAAAGCTGCCCAAGATAAGTCCTTAGAGATTGCCGGAAAAACAGGTACAGCTGAATTAAAGCAATCCTACGATGAAGATGGTCAATCAAATGGTTGGTTTGTTGGTTATGAACAAAAAGATCAAGATATTTTAATCGCTATGCTTGTCGAAGATGTTCAAGGCGAAGGAAGTTCAGCAGCAACAAAGGCTGTTAAAAAAGTGATGAAAACCTATAAGAAATAAAAAATTCACCCCTTACAATGTATCTTTCATACATGTAAGGGGTGTTATTCTTCTTTAACTAAGTTCATTTTGTTTAATCCGTCCTATCTGCAACTTCTTGATTATGATGATCATAATGCTTCAATAAACCGACATAATGTTGAAAGGAGTCCATATTACCATTATCTAAACTATCATCGATTAAACGCTTAATATTTTCCCTTTCCAAAAATGTAACAAGTTCATTGACTTTCTCTATCGCTTCAGCTTTTTCCACCTCCATTTCTTCAGAATATGGTTCAATCATTTGGTCAATTAAATTCATAAAATCCTTTAAGGTTGTTAACTTCTTCAAGGTTAAATAAATAACCTTTTCTTCCTTTTGAAAGGCAAACTTCGTGTCAGTATTTACGATCCGCTTCGTTTTGCGGTTAATTAAGATTTCATGCCCTTCAATCGGTATAAAATTGTATACCTCACCATTAATTGCAATTGTAAAATATTGATAGGCTAATATAATCCGAATGTATTCCTCATTCACTTTAATAAAGTAAGGTTTTAATAATTTTACTGACACCATATGAAACACCTCCTTATTCTATTATTTTATTAATTTTACTATATTTTCTGAAAACTTGCAAGATTTAAACAACTAAACAATTACCTTATTAAATAGGCCTTCACTTTTTCAAGGTCAAATGAGAGATCAAGGTCATGGTCTATATCATTCCTATGATGGTGTCTTAATAAATAGTCTTTCGCTTGAGAAATCTTGTTTAAATAATCACTTTCAAACTGTTGAAGTTCTTTAGCTTTTTCAACTTCAATCTTTTTATCAACAATTTCTTCATACATATCTACTAGTAAATCAGTATCATTTTTAAGAGGAAAGGCATGTGGGGCTGTACTATCTAATAAGCAAAGATCAATTTCTCGAATCATCACCATATCAATACTATCAGGATCAAAATTGCAATGATATATTTCATAATCTAAATGGACGGACTCACACCATGCAATCACTTGTTTTAATAAGTAAGACTTCCCGTTCCCTGCTTCCCCTTTAATATGGTAAACATAAGTGACTGACTCGAGCAATTCTTCAGCAATATTATTTGAACCTTTATAATTAAAGGTACCAAAAAAACGTCTTACTTTTTTATTTTTTTCTTTAACAGGTCGTTCATATTGATCTAACTCAGTAATTAATTGTTTTGCTACTTGGTCTGCTTTTTCCAAGTCCATATAATCATAATATACCGCTTCTAGATCATCATGACTTTGTAAAGCGTCATACAAAATATCGTAGGCCCCATCTACATCATGTTTTTCCTTAGATCGAGAAATCACAAGATAATCTGTCGGCAAATCCGTGTCAAAAGCTAAGTAATGCGCACAAATAATGACCGCTTTTTCTTTCCAAATGAGCCCCTCAATATATTGTGGATCATTCGGATATAAGAACAATTCAAAGTTATCTGCTTCAGAACTATTTACAAGCGCTTCAAAAATGGCATGTAATTCACTTATATTCCCTTCAAGATAAATGATTTTTTTGATGTCTTTTACATTTTCCTCTAATAAGTTTCGTTCACCTAAAGCTGTATGTGCTCTAACAAAATAACGTAAGTTAACCATTATTTTATATCATCTCCTTACAACTATTGTATGTATAAATGATCATTTGTTTCCAATAAAAAACCTTTACACAACATTTGTGTAAAGGTCTGCTTTAAATATATTTTCTAATCATTGCTGCTACGCCGTGTTCATCATTGGTCCCTGTCACATCATCAGCAACTTGTTTTAAGACGTCTTGAGCATTTCCCATTGCAATTCCAATCCCTGCTTGTTCAATCATTTTCCGGTCATTTAAACCGTCTCCTGCTACGAGCACTTCTTCCATTAATATATCTTCTTTGTCACAGATGAAACGGATAGCATCTGCCTTATTAACACCTGCTTTATTCACTTCAATATTATGTGTGTAGGAATTTGTCAATTCTAATTCACCTTCAAAATATTGCAATTCATGTAATAAACGGTCCTTCAGCTCATCTGTTAAATCATCATAACCAATTTTCAACCATGTTTCTGCATGAAAGGCTTGTGGTGGATTTTCCCGATAAAAGACATCTTCCGTCGAGATTGCCCACATCGGTAAATCTAAGCGCTCTCCTACTTGCCACAATTGCTCCATTTTCTCATGGTGGATTGCTTTACGGACAAGTAAATTCTCATCCATATCCCAAATTTCTGCTCCATTTGATACAGCAATGTAAGTATCCAAATCAAGTTGCTTTGCATAAGGATGACAATGTGAATAAGGTCTCCCTGTTGCAATCATCACTTTAACACCTTTATTGCGTGCATAGTTGATTGCTTCAATTGTTTCTCCTGAGATGTCATGATCGTTATTTAATAAGGTTCCATCCATATCTAGAGCAATTAATTTAATCTTTGTCATTGAATGATTTTATCTCCTTTAATATTCCCTTTTAATCAAATACATGTTTATTTTGGCCAGCAAATGTCCCAAATACCATTATAAATAAAGTGACAATCATTAAGGTGTAAAGAGGCATTGTCCAGCTCAAAGTTAAATCATACATATATCCTAACATAACTGGTCCAATTGCAGCGAGTCCATAGCCGATAGATTGCGCCATTCCTGATAACCGGGCGGCATCAAAACGGTCTTTAGCCCGAAAGGATAAAAAGGCGAGTGCTAGTGAAAAGTTACTCGATGAACTAAAACCTAGTAAAGTAACAGCAAGTGTTAACATGCCTAAGCTTTCAACATTCATTAATAAAATAATTCCTAGCAAAAAACCACTATTCACAACATATACAATGATTCGTTGAGTCTTTAAACGACTAGCTATAACCGGTACGATAAAACTAACTGGCAGGCCGACTAATTGAAAATAAGACAACATATAACCTGCTTCATATGCAGGTATGCCTCTATCCATTAATATTTCTGGTAACCATGATATGGTGACGTAAAAAATCATCGATTGTAAGCCCATAAAACAAGCTACTGCCCATGCTAGTTTAGATTTAAAAATAGACCCTTCTTCTTTCATCGTCACTTGAAGGTCTTGGCTTTTTCTCGACTGTGCTTTTCGCCATATATACAACCATATAAAAAAAGCTAGTACAGCAGGAATGACCCAAATATACATGGACCACTGCCAGCCAAAGCCCGCTCCATCTGCTAGTGGTAAACTAAGGGCAGATGCGGTCGTGGCCATAAGCCCCATACAAGTTGTGTAAAGACCAGTCATTAAACCAACCTTTAATGGAAAGCGGTCTTTAATAATACTCGGCAATAAAACATTACAAACAGCAATCCCGAGACCGACACATAAGGTCCCAAAAAACAAGAGAAAGTTCATTGGGAATGTTCGAATGGTCATTCCGAATACAAGTAAGGCTAAACCAATAACTAAAGTGAGTTCAGTTGATATTTTTTTAGCGATGCTTGCCGTTAATGGTGATAAAATAGCAAAGGCAATTAAGGGCAAACTCATAATAAAGGCAACATTCCAATTTTCTAATTGCAAATCGTCACGAATGAGCCCTATAACGGGGCCGACCGATGTAATAGCTGGCCTTAAATTAAAGGCAACGAGGATAATACTCATCATAAATAAAATTGTTTGACTACGATTATCTGACCTTGTCTCCTGCAAAGTGATCTCCTCCATCATCTATAGAAAAGCGTAACACGTTTTCCCATAAATAGACAAAAAAAGGTCCTTTCACTCAAGGTGAAAAGACCTTTAATCATTTAAGCATTTGCAAATGTTGGTTTTGGACGATCATCATCTCGTTTCTTTTGAATAAACCAAACGAGTAAAATAATAGCCAAACCGACAATATTTGAAATTGTTCCTGCCGTAATTAAGAAAATACCTCCGATAAATAAAGCTAAACGTTCCCACCATTTTGTTTCTCGTGCAAAGTAGCCGATCATTGAACTACTGACACCAATCATCCCGATAATGGCTGTTACAATCGCTATAATTAAAGCAATTGTTGTTACATCAACTAGGACAAGGATTGGGCTGTATACGAATATATACGGCACAATGAAGGCTGCAATAGCAAGTTTTACAGCTGAGACCCCACTCATGAATGGGTTGGCTCGCGCTATCCCTGCCCCTGCATAAGCGGCTAAACATACTGGTGGTGTAATGTCTGCTACAATACCAAAGTAAAAAACAAACATATGGACTGAAATAGGCTCTAAACCAAAACCATTAATTAAAGCCGGTGCAGCTATTGTTGCTGTTACAACATAGTTTGCTGTCGTCGGCAGTCCCATACCTAAAACAAGACAAGCGATCATTGTAAAGAATAAAGCTAAAATTAAATGTCCACTAGATAAAGCGATAATACCTGCTGCAAACTTTGCTCCTAAACCTGTCATACCAACGACACCAGCAATAATCCCTGCCGTTGCTACCGCTGCGATAACTGGGAGTGCAACACGTGCCCCTTGTTCTAAGACGTGTAAAATTTTCTTAAAGCCCATGCGCGTTTCTTTACGGAATAAGCTAACAATATATGCTGCTGCAATACCCATGATTGCTGCACGTTGTGTCGTAAAACCAATCATCACTGTTCCAATAATGATAATGAGTGGTAATAACATATAACCATAACGTGTCATTTGTTCTTTCAAACTTGGTAATTGTGACTTCGGCAAACCGAAAATACCGAGTTTTTTCGCTTCAAAATGTGTTCCAATAAAAATACCCGTAAAATAAAGTGCTGCTGGAATAATCGCTGTTGCCATAATAACCGCATAGGATACACCGATATATTCCATCATAATAAATGCTGCCGCTCCCATAATTGGTGGCATGATTTGTCCACCGGTTGAAGCAGCTGCCTCTGTACCTGCTGCGAATTCAGGCTTAAAGCCTGCTTTTTTCATCATTGGAATTGTAAATGATCCTGATGCAACTGTATTTCCAACTGAACTACCAGAGACCATTCCTTGCAAAGCACTTGCTGCTACAGCTGCCTTTGCTGTTCCACCTGTAAAGCGGCCGGTTAAAGCGAATGCTAAATCATTAAAAAACTGACCGATCCGCGTATGGATGAGCATAACACCAAAGAATAAGAATAAGTAAATAAATTTGGCTGAAATTTGAATCGGTGTGCCAAAGACACCATTTTCTCGATACCATAAATTTGTCGCGATTGATTTAAAGTTAAAACCTGTATGTGATAAAACTTTTGTCGGAATATATTCTCCAAATCTTGCATATAAGATCATGATTGATGCTACAATCACAATCGGTAAGCCGACCGTACGTCGTGTTGCCTCTAATAACAATAAGACAGCAACAATCGAGATGACTGTATCTACTAAACTATAACCACCTACACGACTTTGTAAAATCGAATCAAAAAAGATAATTTTATGATAAGTCACATACATGGCCAAAAAGGCTAATAAAATATCATACCATGGGATTGACTTCTGTTTCTTTTGTAATCCCTTTTTCGCTGGATAGAGTAAAAATATAAGTCCTAAGGCTGTTCCTAAATGAACTGCCCCTTGCTTTTGGGATTGTAAAGTACCAAAATAACCTGACCATAAATGAAATATCGTTAAACTAATACCTAAGAAAGCAACAACCCAAGCCCATTTCCCGATTTGAGTTCGGTAATTACTTTCCCGATCATACTTCTCTAATAGTTCCTGAGCCGCTTGCTCAGCTTCTTTCTGTTGTTCAGGAGATAAATCTAATTTTTCATCTTCATTTTTTGTTTTATTTTTTGTCATTGCCTCCACCACCAATCTCTTTTCAAAGAATCTATATAGGTGTAAAAAAGGAAAAGAGTTTATTCACTCTTTTCCTTATTCAACACCATTTATTCGACTAAGTCATCTAGACTTTCAATATCTGTTGCTTCACGTGTAATAATTTGAATAACTTCTGGGTATACGTGACCGATAAATGCAAAGTTCTCGACAGGACTTCCGTCAAATTCATCTTCACCTTCTGCAGCTGCTACAGCTGGGACGTGAACCGTCATACCTAAGTCCATTGTTCCTTCACCAATGCTTGCTAAGTTTTCAATAGAAGCATCTGTTTCTTGGTTTGTAAAGCCTACATCTAAATGGTTGTTCCATACGTTAGCAATTTCGCCACCAAGTGGATAATATGTTCCACCTTGGCTTCCTGTACCTAGTAAAAACTCAGACTTACGATCTCCTTCAGTCGCTGATACATCTGCAACAGGGTTATCAACGGTTAAACCTTGTTCTTCATAATATTTTTTTGCCCCTGGGTGAATCGGTAAGCCCTCTGCACCATCTAAAGCATTTTCTAAAGTTAACATTTTCCCTTGTTCGTGTGTTACTTCATCAGCATGTTCTACCATGATACGTGCTAATTCATATGCTAATTCATCATCTACAGTGTCTGTATTCGCTACCATAACTGCGAATGCTGCGACTGTTTCAACATCTTCTTCTAAAAAGTCATAACTTCCAGCTGGAATCGTATAACGTTTGTAATCTGACGTTGACTCAATATTTTCAATCGCTTCATCAGAAATACCTAACATGACGACATCACCTGTTGATGCTTCTAAACTTTCAATATTACCTGCAGGTAATCCTAAGACACCAAATGATACATCGATGTTATTATCTTGTAGTAAATCTGCTGCATCCCCGAAACCTTCTTCATATGTTTGGTAATCATCATCACCAATACCATATGCTTCTAAAATAATTTTTGATACGTTGTTTGTTGCACTTCCTGCTGGCCCGATAGCAATTTTCGATTTGCCACCACCGCCACCTCCACAGGCTGCGACAATTAACATAATCGCTGTTAATAAAAGCCCTACATTTAATAATCTTTTCATACAATTTTCCCCCTTACAATTTTTTTAGCACCTACTTTATTTCATCTTGTTTACTACGACAATGAAAACTTTCTATTTCTCTAGGTACAAATCTTTCTTTTAGTATAGCGACTCTCCCCTTGTTTTGCAAGTAGTATTTTCCTTTCACCCCTTGTCCGGCAATTGATTAAACGCTTTCAAAGTATAAGTCACTCAAGTCTTTCTCCTTTAAATTGTCATACAAAAATACATTTAATTTTATGAAAACATGTTATAATGAAAGGTGATTTATTAGAGGAGGATCAAGATGTCTGAACAAAATCTCGTTTATTCAAGTAAAATTAACAAAATACGTAGTTTCGCGCTATTTTTAATATTTGCCGGGATGATCGTCATGTATATTGGTGTCTTTGCTCGTAAAATACCTTGGTTAATGTTTACTCTTTTCGTCATTGGTGTTTTACTCGTTTTATTAAGTACGGTCGTCTATTTTTGGATTGGCATGTTATCAACAAAAGCAATCCCAATTATTTGTCCATCCTGTGAGAAGCCTACAAAAATGCTCGGACGTGTGGACGCATGTATGCACTGTAAACAACCTTTAACTTTAGACCAAAGCTTAGAAGGTTTAGAGTTTGATGAAAAATATAACTCTAAACGTCATATGCGTAAGCTCAAAAAGGAACAAAAATAAAATGAATAATAATTCTATTAATAATTCGGTCTTTTTACGTTTTGATTTTACAAATGAAGTGGAACCGGTTTGCTTTACAGAACCGGTCCAAATAATTACAACGAATCTACCAGATGAGGTCCCCCAATGTTTACAAGCCATTGAAAGAGCGACATCAGATGGGTATTATGTTGCTGGGTATATGAGTTTTGAACTGTCATATGCTCTTTTTTATCCTCATTTATTGAAAGAACTGAAAAAGCCCCTCCTTTGGTTCGGGGTCTTCTCCGGCAAATGTGAGCATTTACTCCAGGGCGAGGGAGACTTTTCTATTAGTAAATGGACGCTAACAAGTGACAAAGAGCGCTATGAAACAGATCTTAAACACATTTTGAAAGAAATTGATCAAGGTACTTATTCGCAAATTAATTACACGACCATGTGGCAAGCGGACTTCCAAGGCCATCCTTATGCCTATTATAAAGAGCTAAAACATGCACAGCAAGCTCATTATGCTGCTTTTTTACAATTACCGGATGAATATATTGCTTCTCTTTCACCTGAACTCTTCTTTTACCGACATAAAGAGCAGATTAAAGTTCGCCCGATGAAAGGAACGATTCACCGTGGGAAGACTTATGAGGAAGACCTGGCTTTAAAAGAGTGGTTACAAACTTCCCATAAAAATCGGCAAGAAAATAAACTAACGACTGATTTAATGGTGGAGGAACTTGAAGAAATTGCGGACCATGTTCAAGTAACTAAGCCTTATATGATTGAACAATATCCAACCGTCTATCAAATGACATCTGAAGTTGAAGGGACTTTACATGAGACTGTCACATTCTCACAATTAGTCAATCATTTATTCCCATGTACATCAATTGCTGGGACACCGAAAAAAGTAACCTTAAAAGAAATCAAGGCTTTAGAATCCTTTTCCCGCCATGTTTATTGTGGGGCCATTGGCTATATAACACCAGATGATGAGGCAATCTTTAATGTTCCTATTCGAACTTTACAGTTCGATAAAAAGGAAGGCCTTGCTTCCTATGGTGCAGGTGGAGCCATTACGAAAGGATCTGATATCGTTGAGGAATATAAAGAAGTATTAACGAAGACAGGTATTTTAAATAAAAAGTATGAGGCATTTGAATTAATTGAGACGCTTGCGATTAAAGAGGGTCAAGCCTTATATGACGAAGAACATCTCCAGCGTTTAATCCAATCGGCTTCCTATTTTAACTATCCTTTTGATCAAGCAGCCTTCAAGCAAATTGTAAGCCAGGCTTGCCAGCAATATCAATCAGGTTATTGGCGTTTGCGTCTTACTTTAAATGAAGCAGGTTGTTTAGATCATACCGTGACAGAAGAAAGTGTGATCAAGGAAGCAGTCGTCACCTTTGCTGATGAACCCATTCATCGGAACAATATTTATTTATACCATAAAACGACGAATCGAAAGATCTATCAAGAGCGAAAAGAGCAGCATCCCGATGTCTTTGATGTCCTACTCATGAATGAAAGACATGAAGTAACTGAGTTTACTATTGGTAATCTTGTCATTGAATTAGATGGCAAATTGTATACACCACCTGTCACAAGCGGTTTACTCGCCGGGACATTCAGGCAGTATTTATTAAATGCAGGTCAGATTGAAGAAAAGGTTCTATATAAAGAAGATGTCTTGAAGGCAGAAAAAATCTGGCTCATTAATAGTGTAAGAGAATGGGTCAAGGTGAGCTTTCACTAATCAAAAAAAGTGCGCCATGTTTAGACATGACGCACTTTTCTTTATGATGTAACTGCTACTTCAGAGCAATCTTCACATTTTCCGTACAATTCCATCCGATGATGACTAATATTAAAGCCACTTACTTTTTCAGCAAGTGATTCAATTTCATCTAAGGTTGGATAATGGAAATCAACAATCTTCCCACAATCTTCACATATAATATGATAGTGATCTGTAATGTTACTATCAAATCGACTTGAATCATCACCATAGGTTAACTCTCTAATTAAACCAAGTTCTTTTAATATACGTAAGTTATTATATACAGTTGCAACACTCATACTTGGAAACTTCGGCTCTAATGCTTTGTAGATTTCATCTGCAGTTGGGTGTGACTTCGAAGTTAGTAAGTATTCAAGAACCGCATGACGTTGCGGAGTAATCCTTACTCCAGACTTTTTTAATGTTTCAATTGCTCGCTGTAGCTTGTCTTCTGCCATCGTCATGCACCTCACTTTCGCTCGATATTTTATAATCACGATTATTAGATTATAATGCTTATAATGTAAGTTTACCTTGTTTATGCAGTTAATGTCAATAAAAACAAGCTATTTCACGCCTATTGGTCGAGACGAGAGCGAATCTTATTGAGAATAGTTAATAATTAGGCTAAATTTTCTTTTACGAACTGTAAAGTCGCGTCAATATGGCCTTTCACACGAACTTTTCGTTCAGCTGAGCGAACAATGCCTTCCTTATCGATAATAAAGGTTGAGCGCTCAATACCATAATATTCACGGCCAAAGTTTTTCTTTAACTTCCAAACCTCGTATAAATTAGCCACTTCTTGTTCCTCGTCAGCTAATAAAGTAAAAGGTAATAAATGTTTTTCAATAAACTTTGTATGTCTTTCAATTGGATCTGGACTAACGCCAAGAATAACCGTATCATGATCTGCAAAAGCTTCATAATTATCTCTAAAGTCACATGCTTGTGTCGTACATCCTGGTGTCATGTCTTTTGGATAAAAGTATAAGACAACATTTTTACCACGATAATCAGCTAATGTAACATCTTTTCCATCTTGATCTTTCAATGTGAAATTTGGTGCTTCTTTCCCTACTTCTACTGTCATATAAATCCCCTTCCTATTTATAAGCTTACATTTATTTTACGTATTAATCGAATCCATATCAATGAGAACGGCTTAGAGGGTCGAATTTCAAAGATTTTGCCATTGGGAAAAATCATCCATTAAACTCCTTGTATAAACATTCAAATTATTGTATAGTTAATACATCAAAATTGAAAATTACATTATTTAAGGAGTATTATAATGAACAAAGTTAGAGTGACAGATCATTTAAAATTTATTATTCCATCATTAATTGGTATCTTTTTATTCATGACACCGATTAAAGTGGATGGAGACTTTACCATTCCAATTGCCGTTTTAGCTGGATTCGTAGAAGATGGCCTAGCAAGTTATTTATCATTAATTATGATGGTCATTATCGTTTTAACAGCTGTCTTAACATTAATTTTCCGGATTAATCCCAAATTTGCTTATGACAAACCTTTTCTAAACAATTTATTTGTCGTGAGCCCTTTCTGGGTCATCGTTCGAATTTTAGCAGCGATCTTCGCTGTTATGGTCTTTTACAAGCTAGGGCCAGAAGCTGTCCATAGTGGAGACACAGGACAAATGCTCTTATCCGATTTATTACATACTTTATTCGCTGTCTTTTTATTCGCTGGCTTCTTTTTACCCTTGCTTACGAATTTTGGACTACTTGAATTTATCGGTACTTTTATGACAAAGGTAATGCGTCCCTTATTTAAATTGCCAGGCCGATCATCTGTTGATGCCTTAGCATCTTGGATTGGTGACGGAACGATCGGAGTTCTTTTAACGAGCAAGCAATATGAAGATGGCTTTTACACGAAACGAGAAGCAGCAGTCATCGGAACGACCTTCTCTATTGTATCGATTACATTTACACTGGTCATTATCGATGAACTTAATTTAATGCATAAATTTTTACCATTTTATTTTACTGTCGTTGTAGCAGGACTAATTGCAGCTATCATTATGCCGCGCATTCCGCCACTATCACGTAAGGCGAATTCATATGTCGATGGAAGTACAAGAGAGCTTGATGAATCAATTCCAGCTGAACATTCTATTCCTTCATATGGTTATGAAAAAGCAATTAAGCGTGCTAAAAAGGAAACAAGTTTTGTAAAATTTGTTAAAGACGGCTCACAAAACGTTCTCGACATGTGGATGGGCGTCGCACCTGTTGTCATGGCATTCGGTTTAGTCGCATTAATCATCGCTGAATATACACCCGTTTTCCAATGGCTCGGAATGCCCTTCATCCCGATCCTACAAATGTTCGGTTTACCTGAAGCTCAAGAAGCATCACAAACCTTGTTAATTGGATTTGCTGACATGTTCTTACCAGCCATTATCGGATCAACGATTGAAGCAGATATTACACGCTTTGTAATTGGTGCTCTATCAGTGACACAATTAATTTATATGTCTGAAGTCGGAGGCCTCTTACTCGGTACAAAAATACCTGTCTCCTTCCGTGACTTAATCGTTATTTTCTTATTACGTACAGTCATTACATTACCAATCATCGTATTATTAGCACATCTATTCTTTTAATGATGAGACCATTAGCATAAAAGCTAGTGGTCTTTATTTTTTTGCATATGGACAAACTGCATGACAAAAGCAGTCGGTAAAATAAAACCAATCAAAGCTTGAACTAAAGCAAGAATCCGCCCCAGCCCAACTGGCGCCAAATCACCATAGCCAATCGTTAACATCGTCACCCCACTGAAATAAAAACATTCATACAATTGCTCTAGCAAGGATAAAGAAGCATAATGCACATTGTTATGAAAAACAAAACCTCGCCCAAGAACAAAATAGATGAGCGTAAAGCCAATAATCATCGTCCAATAAATAAGGAATAAGCTATAAAATAAGGACCGCGACATGACGGCAGTATAAGTCTTTAAGTAATGTCTTAAACTCATAACAAGTACAAAGCCTACAAGTACAATAAAAAAAGTCTCCCTCGTCCGTCTTCACTCCTTTTACTTTTAGATTATGCTCTCCTCAACAAAAAAAGACTAGGAAAATCATTTCCTAGTCTTTTGCCTCTTATTTCATATGATCAAAGTCTTGTACTTCATACAAGTCATAATAACTCCCTTTTTTAGCTAACAACTCTTCATGTGTACCAACTTCCGTAATTTGTCCATGTTCCATAACGACAATCCGGTCAGCATGAGTAATCGTTGCTAAACGGTGAGCAACAATAAAGGTCGTCCGCTTCGCTGCTAATTTCTCCATAGCAAGTTGAATACTATGTTCACTCTCTAAGTCTAAAGCAGATGTTGCTTCATCAAAAATAAGAATAGATGGATTTTTCAAAAATACCCGAGCAATTGCAATGCGTTGTTGCTGACCACCTGATAGTTTTACCCCGCGCTCTCCGACAAGCGTATCATATTTATATGGTAAAGCTTCGATGAACTCATGCGCATTAGCAGCTTTCGCAGCCGCGATAACTTCTTCATCAGTCGCATCCGGATTTCCGAAACGAATATTCGCTTCAATCGATTCACTAAATAAAATATTGTCTTGTAATACCATTCCTATATTATCGCGTAAACTCCGCTGTTTAACATCACGAATATCAATGCCATCTACTTTAATTGCCCCTTCAGTCACATCATAAAAACGCGAGAGAAGACTAATTAAAGTGGATTTTCCGCCCCCACTCATGCCGACAAGGGCAATCGTCTCACCAGCAGCCACTGATAAATTAATATCATTTAAGGCAGGTAGATCGTCATCATCATATTGGAAAGAGACATGTTCAACATCGACTTGTCCTTTTACCAGACCAATATCTTGCGCATCTTTTTTATCAACAATATCATAAGGTTCATTCATAAATTCCATAACCCGGTCAATCGATGCGATTGACTGTGTTAATTGTGTTGATGCGTTAATTAAACGTCGTAAAGGACTGTAAACACGTTCCATATAGCCTACGAAAGCTACCATGGTCCCTATTGTTAAATTACCATTGATCACTTGGTAACCTGCATAAGCAATGACAAGTAAAGGTGCTAAATCTGTAATCGTATTCGTGACAGCAAATGTTTTCGCATTCCATTTTGTATGATCGATTGCACGATCTAAAAAGTTTTTATTACGTTGATCGAATTGTTCCTGTTCATGATCTTCTAAAGCAAAACTCCGAGTAACTGAAATACCTTGAACCCGTTCATGTAAGTGGCCTTGTACTTCTGCAAGTGCTTGTGAGCGTACACGTGTTAAACGACGCAGTTCTGCATAAAAGTGTTTGACCGCAAACCAGAAGAAAGGGAAAAGCACAATCGAAACGATTGTTAATTTCACATCCATCGTCATCATAATAATGATGGCAATTAAAATAGTCACAAGGTCCAGCCATACGTTCATTAAACCTGTAATAACAAAGTTTTTCGTCTGTTCCACATCATGAATGACACGTGAAATAATTTCACCTGTCTTCGTATTTGAATAATAACGTAAACTTAATTTTTGAATATGATCGAATAATTTATCCCGAATATCATACAAGATTTTACTTCCGACTAATTGAGCTAAATATTGACGTAAATATTCAATAGGCGGTCGTAAAATAGCAAAGATAAGGATGGCGATTCCCATAATCCAAAACAACTGCGATTGCTTGGCCGACTGACTCATATCCCCTTCAATAATCGAGTCAATGACAAACTTCAAAATAAGCGGCGTTAATAAAGGGATGGCAAACTTTAAAATTCCGATTAAAATCGTCCAAATAATCTGCCAAAAATAAGGACGAACAAATTTCATATACTGTTTAATACTATCCATTGATACCTTCCTTTAAGTCATGACAAAACCTTGTCACATGAATGCAACAAGGCGTCTCATTTTATGTCCTATACGTATCATACCAATAACGGACGAATTGGTCATTAAAAGGGGCTTCAGCCCGGGCAATCTTCCCCTTCACTTGCCTAACTGCCCCCTCAACCGCTTCAATCACTTCCAAATTATAAGCATACCTTTTTTGATTCACTTCAAATTCATCTTGATCGACAATCTCATATGATAAATCATCCTTGATGATCAAATCAATATCATAATCGGTATAGAGGAGCTGTCCTTCTTGCCAGCGTGCAGGGGAAGCAATATTACAATAGTAGTAGTAAGACTCATTTTCGAAAACAACAATGACATTAAACCAATCACTTTTTGAAAAATAAAAGAGACTGACACCAACTGTTTCTTTTATTTTATTTTTCGAATCGGTCACTGGCGTATGATCATTCACACCGATCACATAATCATTTCCTTCTTCTAAAATGACATTCTCATGCCAAATACGATGCATCCGTCCATCAGCTTTCACACTATGTATTTCAAACAATGATGACCACCCCTTTTCTTTATCTTACTCTTTTTTTATAAAAAATGCCGAGATGAAAGACCCATCTCGGCATTATCCGTCCTATTTGTTTTCTTTTGACTTTTCGTTTTGCTTACGCACTTCTTTTGCATCTGTTTCCTCTGCAAACTCAGAATCATACTGTTTTTTCTGAGGATTTTTAGCACGCTCGTTTTGCTTTTTCACATCGTCAATATTGGTACCTGATTTCGTTCTTTTTGGCATCATATCACCTCCACAAGTTTACTCTGTCCAAGGAGACAAGCATTTACTCGTGGATAGTTTTTCCTTTTTTTATAATAAAGCTTTAATTTTTTGATGTGAAACGGAAAAAGGATAAGCATCTAAATCAGCTATGTTAACAAAGGTGAATGATTTTTTATTCTCTTCTGTCCATGTTACATTCGCTTCATAAATATGTAAGTTCCATATTAAATGTGAAAAGACATGTTTAACATGACCAAGCTCTTCACTTAACTGCATAGGAACATGATAGTCATTTTCTAGCCAATCATTGACCCGAACATTTTCTTTTGGAATCATCGGAAATTGCCACATATTTGCGAGTAATCCTTTACTTGGTCTTTGTTCAATCGCTACTTGTCCATCTTCATTTTTTAAGATGACAGCATAATAGTCAATTACTTTTTGTTTTTTCTGCTTTCCTTTCACAGGTAATTGATCGACTAAACCTGTTTCAAATGCTTTACAATATTCACGTAAAGGACAATGCAAACAAGCTGGTTTTTTAGGTGAACAAATAAGCGCTCCAATTTCCATCAAGCCTTGATTAAAAGATGACGGATCTTCTTCACTCACAACTTCCCGCATTATTGCCTCAAAGAGCTTCTTCGTTTTTGCCTCAGATATATTATCTTCAATGTCTAGTACACGAGACATGACACGCATGACATTGCCGTCAACAGCCGGTTCTGGCATATCATATGCAATCGATAAGATTGCACCACGCGTATATGGACCAACCCCTTTTAATTGGCTAATCTCTTTGACATTATTCGGTACCTTTCCATCAAAGTCTGCAACAACTTGTTTAGCGGCTTCATGCAAGTTCCGTGCTCTAGAATAATAGCCAAGTCCTTCCCACATTTTCAAAACAGCTTGTTCATCTGCTGCTGCTAAATCATAAACTGTTGGATAGTCTTTCATAAAACGTTCAAAATATGGAATAACCGTTGCCACTTGTGTCTGTTGTAACATCACTTCAGATACCCAAATTTTATAAGGGTCCTTCGTTTTTCGCCAAGGCAGGTCACGTTTATTCGCTTCATACCAAGATAATAATGATTGTTGAAATGCTTTTTTGTTGAAATACTGTAAAAATTCATTCGTCATGAAAATGCCCCTTTATGATACAATAAAAGTAAGAATAATTATCTTATAAATACAAGGAGATGCCTCAGATGGATACAGGTACACATGTCGTTATGGGAGTTGCATTAGGTGGATTAGCAACCATTGATCCTGTGGTCAGTCAAGACCCAGTCTTATTTGGTGCGGTCTTTGCTGGAACGATGCTTGGATCACAAGCACCTGACTTTGATACCGTCTTAAAACTGAAAAGCAATGCAGCTTATATTCGAAATCACCGTGGCTTAACCCATTCCATACCGGCTGTCATTTTATGGGGAATTTTGATCGCTTCCCTCATCTATCTGATTGTACCGGATGTCGCCTTTTTCCACTTATGGTTATGGACCTTTATTGCCGTTATTTTACATGTCTTTGTTGATTTGTTTAATGCTTACGGTACACAAGCTCTGCGACCTTTTTCAAGCAAGTGGGTTGCCTTCGGATTTATTAATACATTTGACCCTTATATTTTCACCTTGCATCTTGCAGGGATTATTGCTTGGGTTTTAGGTGCTAGGCCAGCTGATACCTTTATTATTATTTATATAATCATCATTTTATACTATATTAAACGCTATTTTGATAAACGAGAAATTGTTTTAAAAATTAAAGATAGTTTTAATGGTGTTGAAAATGTTTATACATCACCAACTCGAAAACAAAATCATTGGCGCATTGCCTTCTCAACGGAAACACGCTTTTTTGTTGGTGTCGTTGAAGATGGCCACATTTATTTAATCGATGAGTTTGAACGGGTTGCCATGCCCGATACGAAACTAATTAACATTGCTAAAACAGATAAAAATATCGCTGCCTTTCTATCATTCTCACCCATCTATCGATGGGAAGTGACAGCATATGAAAGATATACCGAAGTTCGTTTTATCGATCTACGCTATCGGTCTAAGGGACGCTACCCTTTCGTCGCTATTTGTCATATAAATAATAAAGACCTAGTGACAAACTCCTATACAGGTTGGATTTTTTCAGAACATAAACTCCAAAACAAGCTCGCTTTTGGCGATGAAATAAATAACAGCAAAGTATAATACTTTGCTGTTATTTTTATGCTTGTTTGTCGCCTAACATTGAAATCGGTAAGGCTTCTTCTACTTTTCTCATTTCACCTAACAAATTAATCCGATGTCCCCATGCCATGACACCATTAATATAATTCACATGGAAAGTATAGCCTGGATCTCCATTCAACTCATAAACCGTATGTTCTTCAAACTGATCTGGATTAATCATGTATGAAGCGACAATTTGCATTTTTCTTTCTATAATAGCCACTTTATTTACTTCTCCGACTTGTTCGGCTTTCAGTGACTCCTCTTTTAATTTACCTAATTCATCACGTAATTGTTCTACTGTATAATCACTATATCGAATACTCAATTTGTTTCAGCTCCTTTTATGACCAACCTCTATATTACATCGATTCATTTAAATTTTCCATATATTCATTTATAGCATCTTGTGGGAATCCTCTTTGATAAAGAGCTGACTTCACACGCATTTTCAATTCATAGCCATCGTATTTCCGTTTATATTTCGTTAAAAGCTTATCTGCTTGTTTCGTAATAATGTCTGAGTCTGTTTGGACTAAGTCATCTGTATGCAATTGTTCAATTACGGCGTCAATAACATCTTTTGTAAATCCTTTTTGAATTAATTTAACGCGAATTTGTTCCCGCTTCTTTCGAGCAGGATGTTTACTTCTTCGCTTCCATTGAACTTGAGCCCATTTTTCTGCCTTTTCAACTTGTTCATCAAATGTATATGTATAAGCGGCATCATGGGCAATTTGTTCATCAATGCCTTTTTGCATCAGTTCCCGTTTAATAACAGTTGGTCCTTTTGACGTTAGCAACTTTCGATCTGCTACAAAGCTTTGTGCAAAGAGTGCATCATCTAACAATTTCTCTTCAAGCAGGCGAACAATAACACGTTGCAGGACGATTTGATCGACTTCTTGTTTGATTAAATAATCTTCCATCTCCTGAATAGAGCGAATGCGATAACTCAAATAGCGAACGGCTAATGTATATGCTTTTTGAATCGACTCTTCATCTAATAATTGTTCAATTTCTTCTTCAGACAATTCCATACCTTTTCGTAAATAATGTTCAATAAAAATATCTTCATCGACACCAAAGGCAAATTGCCCATCTAAATATATATTGTAACGTCGTTTATTTTTCTTCTGTTGTTCCACTTTCGTAATCGTTCTCATTTGACCACCTCACACTTATATCATAACATGAATATAAAGAGATTGCGGAGGCGATTCCTATGAATATATTAATGACAGGTGGTACAGGTTTCATTGGTAGTAAATTAGTTGATAAGCTCATTAGCGAAGGTCATCATGTCTATGTCTTAACGAGATATCCACAACGGTATGAAGATACCTCTTATTTATCTTATATTAGTTACAATTATCCAATGAATCGATTGCCATTTATTCATGCAATCGTCAATTTAGCCGGTGAATCTATTTTCGGCTATTGGTCACATAGTAAGAAAGAAAAAATATTACAAAGTCGTTTAGACGTTACAGACCAGCTTGTTCGTCTCGTCATGCAAATGGGTGACAAGCCAGACGTTTTCATTTCTGGATCTGCTGTCGGTTATTATGGCGTGTCTGATGAACAAATTTTTACCGAAAAAACGGAAGCTGTTGGGACGGATTTTTTAGCCCAAGTAACTGAACAATGGGAAGAAGCAGCAAGTCCAATCGCTGACTTAGGTGTCAGAACAGTCTATTCTCGTTTTGGAATTGTGCTTGATCGGTATCACGGTGCCTTACCTATGATGGAACTTCCTGTTAACTTTTTCATCGGAGGGAAAATTGGCTCTGGTAAACAATGGATGTCATGGATTCATATTGATGATTGTATTAATATGCTCTATGAAGCTTTAACGAATAAACATATTGTCGGCCCTTTAAATATAACAGCACCTTATCCGAGACGGAATAAAGACTTCATCCGACTCTTAACTAAAGCAAAAAGAAGACCTAATCTACTTCCGGCACCGAAAGCAGCAATCAAGCTTGCTTTCGGTGACATGCATCAACTCATTACAGAAGGACAATACGTCCTTTCAAGTAAAATAAAAGATTATCCTTTCACCTATAAATACGAACAACTTGAAGATGCTTTACAAGCAATCTATCAGTCAAATTAAACGATCATAAAGTGATCGTTTTTTTATTTGTTAAGTTATAAAATTGTCACATTTTTTTGAGGAAAATCTCTTTCTTTTTCAATGAAACCTGTTAGAATATAAAAAGTAGTTTATAGTTATTCATTTTAGAATCAAAAAAAGTAGTTCATAGTTTATCATTAAAGGGAAGGCAAATGGTGCGCCACTAGTTATCTTACTAGTCCTAGCTGGTTCGATTCCAGCCCCGAATTTTTGTTGAAACTAGACTTAAATTCGCGGGTGTTATCCTATCAGTTCCCTTACTTTCTTTATGTTTGGTACTAACACCCGTCCTATTATTGAAGGAGGGTGTTTTTTATGCTTAAAAAACGAGATTTATTTGAAGTCAATACATTATATGAATTAGCCATTCATCCAGAAGTTAAGCCTTATATTCGTCAATCGACAGAGAGTGCTTTTCATTTTTATCAATCGACAGAAGAAATCATGCATGCCGAACTAAATGGTGAGCTCATTTCTCGTACAATCATCAATGAAGATAATGATCCAATCGGGACTATTAATCTTTACGACATTCAACATGATGCAGGCTTTTTAGCAACATGGATTGGACAAGCATACTTTGGCAAAGGCTACAATCGTGCAGCAAAAGAAGCTTTTCTTTTTGAATTATTTTACCAAACAAACATAGACACTGTTTTTGTTAAAATCCGTAAAAATAACTTCCGGTCGATTCAAGCAGCATCAAAACTAGCTTATATTGAACATGCAAATGAAACATACCCTTTTATGTATGCACAAATCAATCAAATAGAAGATCTTTATCATTTACTTGTCATAACAAAAGAGAATTTCTTTCAGCATATGGAAGTTATCCCCTTTGTTGAACATACTCAGACAATTAATGCAGAAGATGTTTCTTAACTGGAGAAGAGCCTTGCTTATCACAAGCTAGGCTCTTTAATCCTCACTGATTAATAAGCACTTTATTTGATGATAAACATCTTCTTTTGTATAACCAACACCATAATGAAAAGGGATTTGGGCTAATTGTAGTGTGAATACAAGTTCTTCTATTTCCCCATTTTCTAGTCCATAGAGCCAAATGTCACTCGAATTTTCATATGAAATTAATGCATTAGGTGCAAGTGACTGTATTAAATCATTAAAATGTCTCATATAGCTCATATCCCTTTGAAATGAAAAACATGCAATCATATCATCACCTCACACATATTTGTTCATAATTAGAACATTATATACTTAGTTCTATATTAGAACGTAAAATCCCTTTTTTTCGTGATACGATATTTATTGGACAATATAAAAAGTGAGTGATAATGGTGACGGTTGACATGATTTCATACAATATAAAATTCTTTCGTGAACAGCACGGCTGGACACAAGAACAATTAGCCAATAAAATGTTAAGTTCCCGTTCGAAAATTGCTAAGTGGGAAAGTAATACAAACATTCCCGATATTGAATCACTCATTGAATTATGTGATTTATTCGATGTGAGTTTAGACCATTTAGTGGGTAGGCAATCTTTCCAAAAGGAATTGTTGACTGATTTTAAACGCATATACCAACTAAATGATACGAATTATGATGATGATGTTGTCCAGCTCATGGAATACATTTTAAAACACGATAGTTTAAAACAGTCGCTCCTGCAATTAGAAGAACTGCCCATTCAAAAACAAAAATCACTCCATCATTTATTAAAAGCAATGATTGAGGAATATAAAAAAATATAATCTATTCTTTTTAATAACGATAAAAACTTTAAAAAGAATAGATTTTTTTATTCAAATCATGTTATACTACAAATATAACAGTTAACACATAAAAGGAGCTTGTTTTATGTTTATTGAACTGGATTTCCAATCAGAAACCCCTATTTATGAACAACTTAAGACAGAAATCATCGTTGGAATCGCATCAGGTCAATTGACACCTGGTGAACGTCTTCCATCTGTTCGACAAATGGCAAGTGATATCGGTATCAACTTACATACCGTTAACAAAGCATATACGCAACTGAAAGAGGAAGGGTACTTACTTATCCATCGCCAGCGTGGTGTCGTCGTTAATCCTGAAGGTCCTGAGGCAATGACAAAGGAAAGACAAGCACAATTAAGGCAAATTTTGCGTCCACTTATCGCAGATAGTCTCTGCAGGCAAATGACTGAGAAAGAGTTAACAACTTTCATCCAATCGATCTATGATGAATTAAAGGAGGATAGATCAAAATGAACCTAGCCTTTGAACACCTGATTGTTTACATGACCTTATTACCTTTATTCTTATTAAGCTTCACACCTTACTTAACGAAAAAAACAGATTGTTTTGGAGTGACAATTCCTTTAGATATGTATGATCGTCCTGAATTTAGAAAGATGCGGAAACAATTTACTTTCATCAGTTTTTTAATCAATTTACTCATATTATTCGGTCTTCTTTTCCTACAAGCCCGTGTCAGTGAATCAACTTTTATGATCAGTTTTATCGTCCTTATCTTTAGCTTACTTATTATATTTTTCATTTTATACTTGCCCTTTCATCAATCGGTTAAAAAAATGAAAAAGAATGAAGCTTGGATTTACAATTACAAACAGAAAAGACTTATAGATACAGAGTTTCGTAAAGCTAATCTTGCTATTTCTTATAAATGGTACCTTATTCCTTTTCTTATGATTGTGGGAACCTTGCTTTATAGCTTCATTATTTACGACACGATTCCAAGTGAGATTCCAACACATACGGGACCTGGTGGCCATGTCACTTATAGTGAAAAGTCGATGACTACTATTATCTTACTACCAATCATTCAATTATTTATGTTAGCGATTTTTGTGGCAAGTCAATATGCTATTACGATAGCTAAACAATCACTTCATCCAGCTAACCCAAAAGGTTCTCAAGAACAGAACAAAAAGTTTAGACGATATTGGTCTATTTTCACACTACTCATTGGAATTGCGACGACCGCTCTTTTATCTTATATACAGCTTGCCATGTTTCATGATTTTCTTTTTCAAGAACAAAGCAAGGTGATTTTATTATTTATAACTATAGTCATTGTCAGCCTCATTATTTTGTCCATTCGTACGGGACAAAGTGGCAGTCGTTTAAATGAATTAAACAGTGAAACAGATCATGTCATTGAAGTTGATGAAGATGAACATTGGATTTTAGGTCAAATATACTTTAACAGACAAGACCCTACTATTTTTGTAGAAAAACGTTTTGGTATTGGTTGGACAGTAAATTTTGCAAGACCAATCACATGGATTTTCTTACTTATTTTATTATTACCACTTGCTTTACTCATTGTTATTTAAACTGGAGGGAATATGATGGAATTAATTAATGATAACTTATTACTTATTTTACCGCTTGTCCTTATTCAACTGATCCTAATGATTGTAGCCTTAGTTGATTTAGTTAAATCATCCGAAGTGAATGGACCGAAAGGACTTTGGGTTATTGTTATTATTTTTATTAATGTATTTGGCCCGATTATTTACTTTATATTTGGTAGGAAACAATCATGAGCAAAGATCATATCATTTTACAAGTCGATCAATTGACCAAAACTTTTGGGAAGGAAGAAGTCATCCAGCCTCTCTCCTTTTCCTTAGAAAAAGGAAAATGTATTTGCTTAATCGGTCCAAATGGCGCTGGAAAAACAACCGTCCTTCGCATGCTTGCTGGCTTATACAAGCCGTCAAGTGGTAGCATTTCCTATGCAGGTCAAGCTAAACAAGACTTCAGAGACCTTGTCGGCTATTTGCCACAAGAGCCGGCTATGTATGCTTGGATGACTGGCTTAAATTACTTATTATTTAGTGCAAAAGTGATGAGAATCCCAAAAAAGAAAGCATTAGTAAGAGCTGAAAGCTTATTAAAAAGAGTCAATATATATGAGGATCGTCATAAACAAATTCACACTTATTCTGGCGGTATGAAACAAAGACTCGGTATTGCGCAAGCACTCATTCATCAGCCAGAATTACTTATTTTAGATGAACCTGTATCTGCCCTTGACCCTTTAGGCCGAAGAGAAATTTTAACTTTAATGGAGGAACTTAAAAAAGAAACAACTATTTTATTTTCAACTCACATTTTGTCAGATGCAGATGAAGTAAGTGATGGACTATTACTCTTACATGAAGGAAAACTAGTTGAACATGGCTCCATTCACGCCTTGCGTCATAAGTATGAGACAGCATCGATTGCTCTCCAATTTTCGGAGAATATCGAACAATATGAAGCAATCATCAAACAATTACCACATGTGATAAGCACCCATATTCAGCGCTATACTTTACACATTGCAAGTGATGATATACTCAAGCTTCGTCAGCTTATTTTAGAAAAAACGCTAGCAGAAAACTGGCCACTCACACAATTTAAAATACATGAAGCTTCCTTAGAAGACATGTTTATGAAAGTGGTGAATCAATGATGCAATGGCAAACCTTATTACAAAAAGAACTAGCTGAAGATTGGCATAACAAACAGTGGATTTGGGTACCACTTGTTTTTATCATCATTATGATTATGGATCCTTTAACTTATTATTTCTTACCTGAAATAATGGAGATGGCAGGCAATGTCCCAGAAGAGATGCAATTCGATGTTCCTGATATGACGGGGAATGAAGCTATCATGTTAAGTTTAAGCCAAGTGAGTATGCTCGGGAGTTTAGTCGTTTCTTTCATCTTCATGTCTATCGTTCATGGCGAAAGAAAAAGTGGAACCATTGAAATGACTTTAGCAAAACCAATTTCTACGACTAATTTTTTAACAGCGAAATTTGTCTCAGCTCTCTTGCTCATCGTTTTAAGTTTATTTGTTGCTAGTCTACTCGCTGTTTATTATGTATCTATTTTATTCTCATCAATCAGTTGGCAAAGCTTTTTCCTAATCGTCTTCTTTTATTCACTTTGGTTCATTTTTATTATCACACTCACTTTATTTTATAGTAGTTTCACACAGACAGCAGGTGCCGTTATAGGCTTAACAATTGGAACATTAGCACTGATGTATTTGATTAATCAAATCTTCCAGCATAAACTAACCTACTTTCCTAACCAAATTGCCTACCATGTTGAACGATTTTTACATGAGCAAACATGGTCAAGTGGTTTAACAGGAAGTTTAATCGTCATTCTGACACTTATTATTTTATTATTGGCAAGTGCCATCGCTATTTTTCGAAAACGAGAAATATTATAAAAAAGAAGATAACATATAACTAGTATCAAGTAAACAAAAGTGGCCTTGTTTACATTTGCACTGTAAACAGGGTGACTTAATCCATGCTATAATGGAGCATCTCCTTAATTTATTATGTAATTATTTTAATTTCTAGCATAGTGTGTTTTTTAGTTTATAGTTTTACAAAAGAAAAAACGTTGAATTCACCACCGTGAACTCAACGTTTTATTTTTACGCTTTTGTTAGTCTGTTCCCATCTTCATTTTTATTCCATTGCCTTTATTCTTATTTGACGACTAATTTACGTAAGAAAATATAGTTAAAACAGAATATGAAGATACTAAGTAATATCACTATATAAGCATAATAAAAACCTGCACGATCAACAATAAAACTAACAGTTTTAACGATTGTTTCATTTGCCGTTCCAGTTGACATAACAATAATGAATAATATTACAATAGAGCCTACAATACTATATCCAACTACTTTACCAAATCGATTAAATATTGTTGCAAAAACAACCGAAACAACTGTTAAAAACATAACTATTGTAAAGTCAACAATCAATTCTTGCCATATTGATGTTTGGATTGATGAGTAGGAAATTATATCTGTTAAAATGTATGAACTATCCCCTTTCACATAAGACACAGTTCCATTCTCATAAGTGAATATTAACCCAAAAACCCCTTTAATCGCTTGCACAATTAACACATTAATTATAGAAGTAAAGAGAAAAAACAAGCCAATTCCAATATAAACACCTAAACGTGACACACTACTTTTTACTAAATGATAGACTGTTAAATATTTATTTTTTTGACTTATTAATAACCATGGCATGATAATACTTAAAATATATAAAGGAGCAGATAGAGTTATTACACTGTATATACCATCAATAAAAAAAACGATAATAAACGTCGCACTGATAAAAAATACTAATATTAACCAAAATACTAAATACGTAAAACGATACTGTAAAAATAATCCACAAAATGTTCCTTTTAATTCAGTCATCATCTTAAGCACCTTCCTTCTCTGTTAAATAAATCATTAAATCTTGAATGGCTACCCCTTCAGGTTCAAAACCTGCCGCCTCAGCCTCGCTTCTCGCTCCAAGTAAAGTGACTGTTTTTAAATGGCCGATTTGTTTTTCCTCAAGGACCTGCTTACCTTCAATAAAGGCATTTACTTGATCGACGTCACCTGTAATCCTACATGCTCTCGTCCTCAATTCATCTGCCGTCTCATGGACAATGAGCTCACCTTCACGTAAGATAAGGACTTCTTCAAATAATAAACTAACTTCATCAATTAAATGAGTCGACAAGACAATCATTCGTTCATTTTCTTCATATTGCGCTAACAAAACATCATAAAAGGTTTTACGACCTGCTGCATCAAGGCCAATATATGGTTCATCAAATAAGGTAATCGGCGCATTACTCGCTAAGCCGACAATAATCCCAACTGCCGAGGCCATTCCTTTGGAATATGTTTTTAACTTTTTATGAATCGGTAAACGATAAACTTGAACAAGTTCATCGACTAAACCTTGATCCCAATTTTCATATAAAATACGGCACATCTTAAAAATATGCTTCACTTTCATTTCTTCTGGAAAATTATCGTTTTCTTTAATTAAACAAATATTTTTCGTAATGTGACGATTGTTAAATGGTGTCTCCTCATTAATCAATAATTGACCGTCACTTTGTACATTAAAGCCTGCCAAAATATCCATAAAAGTTGTTTTCCCTGCACCATTTCGACCTAACAATCCGTATATTTTCGGTTGATCCATAATAAAATTCAAATTTTTAATCGCTTTATGTTTCCCATATCTTTTTGTTAAGCCTTTCACTTCAATTTTCATCATTTCTCCTCCTTCAATAAGTCAATAATATGTGCCTCGCTCATATTTAATTTAGCCGCTTCTTCTTTTAATGGTTTAATAAAATTTTCGACAAAGGCTTCTGTTCGCTTTTCTTTAATTCGCTCAACCGCTTCATCTGTTACAAACATCCCAATCCCCCGCCTTTTCATTAAAATCCCTTCATCAACAAGTTCATTCATCCCTTGCCTAGCTGTTGCAGGATTAATTTGATAAAATTTTGCCAATTCGTTGGTAGAGGGAACACGTTCACCAAGCTTCATAGTCCCCTGTAAAATGGCATCTTCCATCATCTCTTTTATTTGAATGTAGATCGGCCGATCTTCTGTCAGCTGCTTTTTCATGCCATCACCTCTCATTTATTAAAACATTGATTCACA
>DATGTP010000035.1:0-59867 GCA_035301825.1 Pseudogracilibacillus sp.
CGGCATGATAGTTGTATTTTCAGTTTTCAAAGAGCAATACTTGCGTCAACTTCTTTTTGAAGCGACTTCCCTATAGTAACATAACATCGAAATGTATGTCAAGGATTTTCTTTTCGTAAAAAAAGAATGGGCCTGAGTGGACTCGAACCACCGACCTCACGCTTATCAGGCGTGCGCTCTAACCAGCTGAGCTACAGGCCCATTAGATAAAATGGAGCGGGTAGGGGGAATCGAACCCCCAACATCAGCTTGGAAGGCTGGAGTTTTACCATTAAACTACACCCGCAGTTGGTCAATAATTTCTTGATATGTATTTCATCTCTTTCAGAAGAGAACAGTTAATAATATATCATATTCATTTTTCCTTTGCAACCAATATGGTTACCAGAATGATAATTTTTCATGCATTGCAGTTATGATGCGGTCGAGAGGACTTGAACCTCCACCGAGAAACCCCGACTAGGCCCTCAACCTAGCGCGTCTGCCATTCCGCCACGACCGCGAATTGCAATTATCTATTCTATTATATAAAGAGTGAGCCATACAGGACTCGAACCTGTGACCCTCTGATTAAAAGTCAGATGCTCTACCACCTGAGTTAATGGCTCATTGTATGATGAATTTTCTCGTTTGCAACTTCATGTAAGAGCATCGCTTCTATTTTTTAAATAAATAAAGCCGGGCTACTAGGATTCGAACCTAGGAATGACGGAATCAAAATCCGCTGCCTTACCGCTTGGCTATAGCCCAATTTGATGAATACTCCATATTCAATTGAAAAACTAGAATGACCCCTACGGGACTCGAACCCGTGTTACCGCCGTGAAAGGGCGGTGTCTTAACCGCTTGACCAAGGGGCCGTATTAAAATGTATCAATGGCGGAGAAGGAGGGATTTGAACCCTCGCGCCGGAAAACCCGACCTATACCCTTAGCAGGGGCACCTCTTCAGCCTCTTGAGTACTTCTCCAATATGGCTCCACAGGTAGGGTTCGAACCTACGACCGATCGGTTAACAGCCGATTGCTCTACCACTGAGCTACTGTGGAATATATTGTTGCTATCTTTTGTGACAGCGATAATAAATATACTACATATTCATTTCATTGTCAACAAGAATGTTTTTTAATTTATGGCGCAATTTCTTGCTCGTTTAAGTCTTTATTAATTTATCATGAAACATATATATTCGTCAATCAAATATACATATATTTTTACGAAAAATAATTCCTTCTATATATATGAATGAAAGAGTGATTTAATTTGTATATGATACATAAATAATATAATGATTTTTCACCTTTTTTCAACATATGACACAAAGATGTATTTTTAAGGTGACTAACATATTGGTTCCTTTCATTTCATGATATGATAAATATATACTTTGTACAATTAAAGGAGTTGACTCAAGTTGTCTAATTTAACACGTCATTTATTTGTAGCATTATCAAACAATAACTTTCTTAATCGGAGTGCCCAAAAATGGGGCTTTCGTTTTGGTGCCGAACAATTTGTTGCTGGAACTAACGTTGAAACGGTCTTAAAATCTGTTAAACGTTTAAATGATAAAGGTATGAGTGCTACCGTTGATAATTTAGGCGAGTTTGTAACTGAACGTCACATCTCGTTAGAAGCAAAAGAACGTATTATTCACCTTATAAAAGAAATTGACCGCCAATCCCTAGACTGCCATCTTTCTATTAAGCTAACACAGTTGGGACTTGATATAGATAAGTCTTTTTGTTTTGAGAACGTTAATGAAATCGCTTCCGTCGCTCAAGCGCACAATGTTTTCATTAATATTGATACTGAAGATTATGCTCATCTTGAAGAGACGATCGATATACTCGAACAACTTTTACAAACTTACGATAATGTCGGAACCGTCATTCAAGCTTATCTCTATCGAGCTGAAGAAATTATGGATCGCTTGCAAAACACACGTTTACGAATTGTTAAAGGGGCTTATAATGAAGACGAATCGATAGCTTATCAAGATAAAGCAGATATCGACGCTAATTTTATTCACTTAATTAAAAAGCGACTAAAAGGTCATGCATTCACTTCAATTGCGACACATGATCATCATGTGATAAATGAAGTAAAACAATTTGTTCATGATGAGGAGATAGATTTAAACTCCTTTGAATTTCAAATGTTATATGGTTTCAGAACTGATATGCAAAAGCAGTTAGCTAAAGATGGTTATCATTTCTGTACTTACATTCCTTTTGGTGAAGATTGGTACGGTTACTTTATGAGGCGATTGGCTGAACGTCCGCAAAACTTGAATCTCATTATTAAAGACAAGTTTTACACGAAAGATGATAAGTTGAAAAAGGGTCCGATTATAGCCACTTCTCTTATCGCTGCAAGTGCTTTATATTTCGTTTGTAAGAAAAGAAAATAACAAAATTGGCTAACATTCGTAATGAACTTACGGATATTAGCCAATTTTATTTCCACAATTTATATGCAATGCTATTCACTTCCTGAATATCATTCTGTATATTGATCCTTCAACGTTAAGCCTAAACTAATTTCGAGGGCGACATTCACTTCATTCATGATGTCATCATTCAAAGATGCTATTTTATCAATCAATCGTTGCTTATCTAAGGTTCGAATTTGTTCTAACAAAATAACCGAGTCATGTTCCAAACTACAATCTTCTTTTGCAATGTCTACGTGCGTCGGTAATTTCCCTTTTTGAATTTGAGCTGTTATTGCCGCAACAATAACCGTTGGGCTAAATCGATTCCCAATATCATTTTGGATGACAAGCACCGGCCTTACACCACCCTGCTCTGAGCCAACTACTGGTGATAAATCGGCGAAATAAATATCGCCTCTTTGCACGTTCAACGGCTACACCCCGATCACAATACGGTCAGTAATGGCTTCTGCCTCTTCTTCAGCGTGAAACGCTTCTGAACATAAATTTAAGTTAATCCCTGCCATTTCTTCATAACCTTTTTTCATATCTTCGTGACGTTGAGTAATTTCTTGTTTATATTGTACATAGTTGATTGTTGCTTGATAAATAAAATCGTCCATATTGATTTTTTCTCTTTCAATAATTTCTTCGATTTCTGCGCAAACATCTTTCGGTAATTGTACGAAGATATCTTCCAAGTGAGACAAATCAAGCACCCCCTGTGACAAATACTCATTTAATACATCGTACCATTTACATATAGAAAAAGTAAAACGATTTCTAAAAACGTTTTACTCCTTCACATATTCACGTGGTACACGTTTTGATATCATACACGTTACTTCATAATTAATTGTATCTATATATTGTGCGACATCATCGACTCGAATGACCTCATCTTGATCTTCCCCAATTAAAGTCACCTTAGTTCCAACGTCATACTGTTTATCTAAGCGAATCATCATTGCATCCATACAAATACGACCAACAATTGGCATCTTCTTACCATCAACTAGCACATGAAAACCTTGTAACTTTCTTGTCCAACCGTCAGCATAGCCGATCGGCACTGTTCCTATCCATTCATCTTCATCTGCACAATAAGTTGCACCATAGCTAATACAATCCCCTTTTTTAACTTCTTTCACTTGGATGAGTTCACTATACAGCGAAAAAGCTTCTGTCAGTTCAATATGCTCTAAGGCTTTTATTCCTGTCGAAGGATACTGGCCATAAGTGGCAATACCAAACCTAGTATAATGATGCATCTTCCCTGGGTACTGCATACCTGCTGCACTGTTCCCTGTATGAACGATGAGTTTTTCTTTATACTGTGATTGTAAATGTACTAATAACCTCTCAAAATTTTCAACTTGATTCATAAAGTAAGGCGAATTAATATCATCAGCTGTTGCAAAGTGAGTATAAACCCCTTCTAGCTTTATATCCTTTACTGAATGATATGCCTTAACAATCTGATTTATTTCTTCCTCTGTTTGCAAACCTGTTCGACCCATACCAGTTTCAAATTCAATGTGTGTTTGTAAAGGTTGGTCATATTGGAATTTAGCCGCTTCTTTAATCCATTCTTCTGAGAAAACGGTTAAAGTAATATCATTTGTCGCGGCAATCGGTGCATACATTGGTGCCACTCTTGTAATGACGATAATTGGCACGGTAATACCATGCTGCCTTAAATGAATTGCCTCTTCTAAAAGTGCTACCATTAAACGTTCGACACCTGACTCAACTAAAGTTCGAGCAACTTCTACACTACCATGTCCATATGCATCTGCCTTTACAACACCGATTGGCTTAGACTCACCTGGTAAGTTAGCTGCTAATGTTTTAATGTTTTTTTCAATTGCTTGTAAATTAATTTCTGCCCATGTATTTCGGTAACGCACCGATTTATGCCCCCTTTATTTTCCATTTAATTTCATTATGACGTTTATCATCTCTATAAATCAAGCTTAGTGTAAAGAAAAACTAAAAGCAGCTACAAAATAGCTGCTTCCTACTTCATCGGTTGTTCTTCTATTGACGTTGCAACGTCTATTAATTGCTCTCGTGTCATATCGTCACTAGCTAAATAAAACTGAACACCACTTGCGGTCCACTTTAGTACCCCGTCAGACAAGATACCAATACTGTCACCAATTTGAATCGTTTCACCTTCTTTAATCATGTCGATGGAACTTACAGAAAGGGCATTTGTCTTTTCTTGAATTAAGGTAAAGTTATGATCACCTGTAAATCGCATAATCGTTCTTATACCATTATTTAGGTCAACTTCTTTTTGTTCAGCTAACTCCGCTTCATAGACTTCTACTGGATAGAGTGGATCGAAAGAAGTTGTTTCTTCTGTAGCCACTGATTTCTCCTTATTAAAATCATTTAAAATTTCTTCACGATCAAAATCATCTTTAGCAAATTGCGGGGTTAATTGTTCATCATGAAATGATAGTTCTACCTGAACAAGATCATCATGATCAATCAATTGCACAACTTTTGGCAAGTATGTCTCTTTGTCTAAATAAATTCGTTGTTGTGGCATGTGAGGATTATTTTTATAATTTGTTTCTGTCGTAAACACATAATAATCTTCACTTAATTCATATTGGACTGAATCGCTTTCTACAATATCTTGTAATAATGTTTCATATAAATATGGTTGGCGATTATTTTCTGGCCAATCAGACTGAAACTTAAAACTCTTATTTAATTTTGGTGTTAGTACGAAAACACCTTCATCATTTTTCAAAATAACCTGCTCTGCTTCCACTTCTTCATTATATAAAGTAACGCGATAGTAATCCTCATCTTTTCCATCATACCAGACATCCAATTCATAAGTGCGCTCCTCACTATCATGTGACACTTCCATTTGAACATCTACTTTATAATGCTCAAGTTCCTCTAAAGTTTGAGATACCTTTTTCAAAACACTTTCTTCTGACTTATTAGAACAGCCAACAATAACGACAAGCACCAACAACAATGTAAAGATCATTTGCCATCTCCGCATATACATGTCCCCTTTTCTTATGCACTTCTTTTTAAAAGATGTAGTACAAGTATATGACTGACATTGAAAGGCTATGATAACTATTTTTCTGCGTAGGCTTGGGCAGCCGCAATCATATCGGTATGTGTGATTGACACGTGAAATGTTAAGTCTTCATAACCTTGCACACTTACTTTCGGTGCCCCGTTCTTTTGACGCAATATATCAATATGCTGGAAACTTAACTTGCCAATTCCCGTACCTAATGCTTTTGCTAGGGCCTCTTTTGCAGCAAAGCGTCCAGCTAAAAACTCTAACTTCCTTTTGTCAGTTGATAGCGATTCATATATGTCTACTTCATTTTGTGTTAAAATACGAGTAACAAATCGTTTATTTTTCTCAACCGCTCGTTTAATTCGACCAAGTTCAACGATATCTAAACCAATACCGTAAATCATAACATTCACCTTCCTTATTTATCTCTTATCATTATACATGACATCGCTATAGATAAGCAGTATATTATGAAGCTAGGTGATCTTTTTTTGGAGGAGATTGTATGTTTGTTCGTACGGAAAGAAGTGTTCGTGAATTCATTTCCTTTTATCCTATTGTCTCAATTATTATCGTTTTAAATATACTCGTTTGGTTACTCATGTATATCATCCCTATTGACTATCGCTACGGCTTAAGTTTAGGTGATGTTTTATTTGCCTACGGTATTGGACAAAATGCTGCTATTTCAAATGGAGAGTATTGGCGTCTTTTCACGCCTATTTTCATGCATGCCCAAGGTTTTGCACATGTAGGCTTCAATAGTTTTTCACTTATTTTATTTGGCCCTGCCTTAGAACAAATGGTTGGAAAGATAAAATTTATTGCCGCTTATCTTGGAGCAGGCTTACTCGCAAATATTGGTGTCTATCTCCTGGACCCAAGCAGCTCAACTTTACACTTAGGAGCATCCGGTGCTATTTACGGCTTATTCGGAATCTATATATTTATGATTTACTTTAGAAAACATTTAATCGACCCGGCTAGTGCCGGCATCGTTCAAGCTATTTTTATTTTCGGTTTAATAATGTCCTTTTTACAACCGCGTGTTAATGTCGCAGCCCATGTTTGTGGATTTATTGGCGGATTGATTATCGCAGCACCTATTTTAATCAATGCTGAAGCATTTTCACATGTTAAAAACTACATGAAACGGTCTAAATCAAGACAAACCGATGATACAGACAATCGTGATGCTTCCTTTAATCCGAACAGATGGAAAAGAAGTAACAGACTATCTGCTGAAACATCGCGTAAATTAAAGTGGATTTTATTTTTTACTATTTTAATCGCATTCCTCATCATGAGCTACTATGCGTAATTATTATTGATAAAGGTGGTATAAGTAATGCAATTTTTATTAGAACATCATTCATGGTATGCCTTATTTCAATTGCATTGGCTTGTTATACTCGGCTTAGCCGTCTATTTTTATTATAAGAAAATTCAACACTCACCTATTTATAAGGTGACAGGCAAACATTTATTCAGCTTTTATACAGCTATTTTCTCTTTACTTCTGATTAAAGTGACGCCACTAACCGTATTAGCTCAGCATTACTTGTTTAGTGCACAAGTGTTTGCTGATTCGATTATCTTTTTCGTGATCGTCCCTTTATTTATACTTGGCTTCCCTGTCTCTTTTTATAGACGATATGTGTGGGATCACCGTGTTAAATTCGCTTTAAGGATTTTATCACACCCATGGCTCACTTTAATTGTTTTTAATGGCGTCTTAACTGTTTACTATGTTCCAACGATTTTCAATATCGCTCATAGCAACTATATCAGTTCAGCTCTCGTCCAAATTTTATTAACATTTACCGCTTTTTTTATGTGGTGGGTTATTCTGCAGCCAATTCCTGAACTAAAAAACTTTGAGTTTTTACTCCGTGCAGCTTATATTTTCTTTGCTTCCGTTGCACTTATGCCGATTGGATTTTTCTTTTTAATTAAGTTAGAAGCTCACTTTCCAATCTATATCGAAAATGCGCATGCCATCATCCCTGCATTAACACCAATCTATGATCAACAGTTAGCAGGTGGCGTTTTAAAAATCACGCAAATGTTTAGCTATGCTGTTGCTCTCTTATTCATTATGTTCAGTTGGGCAAAAAGCGAGCAAGAATTTGAAGGTCAAGCAGACGATAAACACATTCGTTATGTACGTGGAATCGTCGTTCACTTACCTAAAGATGACAAAGACAAGACTTAATCGTCTTGTCTTTTTTTATAAACTTTCTATAATCGTCGCATTTGCCATCCCCATGCCTTCACAAATTGCCAGCAAACCATATCTTTCTTTACTTCTCTGTAATTCATAAATAAGTGACGTTAACAATTTCGTCCCTGTCGCACCAAGTGGATGTCCTAAAGCAATGGCACCACCATTCACATTCAGTTTATTAAAATCAGCCCCTAATTCTTCAGCCCATGCTAAGGGAACGGATGCAAATGCCTCATTTACTTCATATTTATCGATATCTTCCAACATTAATCCAGCCTTATCAAGCACTTGTCGCGTCGCAGCTATTGGCCCTGTTAACATAAGCGTCGGGTCTGAACCAACAACCGCTCGGGCGACAATTTTTGCCAATGGTTTCAAGCCAAGACTTTCTGCTTTTTTGCGACTCATGAGTAAGACTGCACTCGCACCATCACTCATTTGACTAGCATTTCCTGCGGTTACTTTACCATTTTCTTTAAAGACTGGCTTTAACTGTGCTAGAGCTTCAAGTGATGTATCTTCCCTAGGTCCTTCGTCAATAAAAAAATCTCCCCCACCCGGTAATGGGACGGAAGTAATTTCCTTTACAAAATGCCCTTCACCTTGTGCATGCACTGCTTTTTGATGGCTATTTAGTGCGTATTGATCTAGCCTTTCCCTTGAAAATCCCCATTTGTCTGCAATTAATTCTGCCGAGATCCCTTGATTGACAATATGATACTGATTTCTAAGCAAATCGCTATGTTCTGTCTTGCCAAGATTGGCAAACATAGGGGCTCTTGTCATACTTTCAACCCCTGCAGCAATGACAACTTCCATATCTCCACTTAAAATGGCCTGGGAAGCAAAATGAACAGCTTGCTGACTCGATCCACACTGGCGGTCAATTGTGACACCTGGTACATCGATTGGAAAGCCCGCAATTAAACTTGCCGTTCGTGCTATGTTCATAGCTTGCTCCTCAATTTGTGTTACACAACCTGCGATCACATCTTCTACTTCACCTTTATCCACATTGACTCGATTAACAAGGTCTTGTAAAACAATACTTAATAATTCATCTGACCGAATGGATGTTAAGGCCCCTTTCCGTCTAGCTACTGCTGTCCTGCATGCTGATACAACTACAACTTCGTTCACTGTAAGACCCCCTTTATTCATTTGTCTTTATTTTACCATATTTCTTTGTAAGCATTTTCAATCTTTTTATGCTACACTTATAAAAAAGAAAATAAGGAAAGAGGCAAGTAAATGAAACGGTATTTATCACTTATTTTCGTAATGATCGCTGTCATATCAGTTATCATTAGTTTGCAATTTGATGTCCGTTGGAATGGCATTGTTGCGTGGGGACTAGCGATTATTTTTCTTTTAATAGCAGCTTATTTTACGAAGTACATTACTAATCATAAAGAGGAGCGTGATCATAGATGAAATATTTCGCTATATTTTTACCTATGAAAGATGAAGAGAAGAGTAAACATTACAGACAAGAACATTTAGATTTTTTAGCAAAAGAGCGCCAAGAGGGACGCATCTTCCTCTACGGACGATTAACTGACGGCGCAGGTGGATTAATTATCTATCAAGGACACAGTTTAGTTGAAATCACAAGCTATGCTAAACAAGACCCTTATGTCACGACTGGCGCACGTGGGTTTGAAGTTCACGAATGGGACATGCAAACAGATTATACATTTTCTCAATAAAAATATCCTTAAAGGAAGCATAGAAGCTTTTCTTTAAGGATATCTTTTTTTATATTATTTTTTACGACGCTTAGCATCTCTTTCACGTTCAGTTTTATTTAAAATTTGTTTTCTTAAACGGATAGCTTTTGGCGTCACTTCACAATATTCATCATCATCTAAATATTGAATGGCTTCTTCCAAAGTCATATCACGCGTTTTACGGATAATCGATGTCTGGTCTTTATTGGCTGACCGCATATTTGTTAGATGCTTTTCACGTGTAACATTCACCGTTAGATCATTCTCACGGTTATGTTCACCGATAATCATCCCCGCATAGACTTCTGTCGTTGGCTCTACAAAAATAGTCCCACGGTCCTCTAAGTGTAAAATCCCATACGTTGTTGCCTTTCCATTTTCAAGTGCAACGAGAGCCCCTTGTCTACGACCAGAAATTAAGCCTTCATTATAAGGTTCATAACCACTAAATGTATGGTTTAAAATACCATAGCCACGTGTTTGTGATAGAAACTCTGTCGTATAACCAAGTAAACCACGCGTTGGGACTGTAAACAGAAGACGTACTTGGCCATTTCCGTCATTGATCATGTCGATCATTTCACCTTTACGTTCACCGATTGATTCCATGATAGCCCCTGTATATTCATCCGGCACATCGATTTGGACTCGCTCTACCGGTTCACATAATACGCCATCAATTTCTTTTGTTATAACTTGTGGACGCGAAATTTGTAATTCATATCCTTCACGTCTCATATTTTCTATCAAGACTGATAAATGGAGTTCTCCTCGTCCTGATACAATCCAACGATCGGGTGATTCGGTCGCTTCTACACGCAAGCTCACATCTGTTTCAAGTTGCGTTTTTAAACGTTCTTCAATTTTTGCTGACGTAATATACTTTCCATCTTTACCTGCAAATGGACTATCATTTACAAGGAAAGTCATTTGTAATGTTGGTTCATCAATGTGAAGCATTGGCAGTGCATCAGGATGATCTTCCGGGCAAATCGTTTCACCAATATTAATTTTTTCCATTCCAGATACAGCGACAATATCACCTGCAAAAGCTTCCTTGATTTCCACTCGCTTCAATCCTAAAAAACCAAACAATTTTGTCACACGAAAAGATTGTCTTGATCCATCTTGCTTCATGACAACGACACGATCACCGACAGCAATTTTACCCCTTGATACACGTCCAACACCAATTCGTCCGACATAGTCATTGTAATCTAACAAAGTAACTTGTAATTGCAATGGTTCTGTATGATTATCAATTGGTGCATCGATCGTATCGATTATCGCATCAAAAATAGGATCCATCGTTTCAGTTTGATCTTCTGGCTCACGCCCTGATGTCCCATTTATTGCTGAAGCATAAAGTACTGGGAAATCTAATTGATCATCATCAGCCCCTAAATCAATAAATAAATCCAGCACTTCGTCTACGACACCCTCTGGTCTTGCATTTGGTCGGTCAATTTTATTAACAACGACAATGGCTTTCTTCTTTTCTTCTAAAGCACGCTTTAGAACAAACCGCGTTTGGGGCATTGTTCCTTCAAATGCATCTACAACTAAAATAACACCATCTACCATTTTCATAATACGTTCTACTTCTCCACCGAAGTCAGCGTGACCTGGTGTATCCATAATATTAACGGTCGTCTCACCATATTTAACAGCTGTGTTTTTCGATAAAATCGTAATGCCACGCTCTTTTTCAATATCGTCTGAATCCATTGCACGAGATTCAATTTGCTCATGATCTTTGAATGTCCCTGAATATTTTAAAAGCTGGTCAACTAACGTTGTTTTCCCATGGTCAACATGGGCAATAATCGCAATATTGCGAATGTTTTCTCTTATTTTCATTTAAGACCGCTCCTTATACGTCTTTTTAACTTTTACAGTATACATGATGCGGCCTAGAATGTCTATCCTTACTCCTTTTATAAAAAGGGCTCTTCTGTAATATCTTCTTCTAAATCCGGATTTTGTTTTTGATATTCTTGCATTTCTTCAACTAAGCGTGGTTCGTCATTAACGAGTTCAAGATCAACTTCATCACTATGTTCAATACAGGTCGTCGCCTCAGGACTAGCTAACAACCTTTCAAGGGTAATTTGTTTATCACAAATGAGACAGTGGCCGTAAGTTCCTTTTTCAATTCGTTTTAATGCGTCGTCTATTTGACTTAGTTTATCCTTATACATTTGATAAAAAGACTGTTCTTTTTCACGTTCATATAAATCTGTCCCCGAATCAGCAGGGTGATTATCATAATGACTCAATTCACCTGACGCTTCTTCCACAAGTTTTCCCTTCTCTTGTAATTTTAGTATTAATTCATCTTTCTCCTCTTGGAGTTTGCTTTTCAACTCTTTCATATGCTTTTCCGTTAACATTTAATATCCTCCTTTTTTTATAGTCTTTTCGTTTCTCCCCTTTTTTATGCTAATATGGCATTAATAACTTATAAAAAAAGGTGATGAGTAAAGATGGAATCAATCGGCTTTATCGGAACAGGCGTGATGGGAAATAGTATGGCATTTCATTTAATGCGAGCAGGATATGACCTTCACATTTATACACGAACAAAAAGTAAAGCAACAAATTTGTTAGATGCAGGTGCCACATGGGAAGCTTCTATTAAAGAACTGGCGCAAAAAGTAGATGTGATTATTACGATGATTGGAACACCCCAAGATGTTGAAGATGTTTACTTTGGTCATGATGGTTTATTACAGAACGCTAAGCAAGGTAGCTACTTGATTGATATGACAACATCAAAACCGACACTAGCCATGCAAATTGCTGAAGAGGCAGGCAAAAGAGAATTACATGTTTTAGATGCTCCTGTTTCTGGCGGGGATATCGGAGCACGTGAAGCTTCTTTAACCATTATGGTCGGGGGAAATGAAGCAGACTTCAATCAAATGGAAGACATTTTTGAAGCAATGGGTGAGAATATTATTTTGCAAGGCGGACCAGGTGCCGGGCAATATACAAAGTTAGCCAATCAAATCTCAATTGCTCCGGGAATGATCGGTCTTGCTGAAGCTTTGGTTTTTTCAAAACGAGCTGGCTTAGATCAAACAACCGTGTTGCAATCGATCGGAAAAGGAGCTGCTGCCAGTTGGTCAATGGATAATTATGGACCACGCATGATTATGCGCACATTTGGACCTGGATTTGCTATTCGTCATTATATTAAAGATTTACAAATTGCATTAGAAGCAGCTAAAGATTTAAAGATTGAAACACCTGGTTTAGCTTTAGCCTTACAAATTTATGAAGAGCTCGGTCGTCAGGGAGAAATGGATAGTGGTATCCACGCGATTATAAAATATTTTGAATGACAAAAAAGCCATGTATGAGTTGACATACATGGCTTTTTCTCACTGATCCATCTCTTCAATTTTTCGTTGTACTTCAAATGCTAAATCGTCATTTCCAAACATTTGCAAAACAGATAGTACGATATCATTGGAAATAAAATCCGCCTCTTCTTTTGGCATTGTTTCGTCTACCATTTCATGAAGAACCGAACTGATGAGCTGGTTAGGATATGCCTCTTGGTATAAATCAATGGGGTTAATTTCGTTATTAACACACCATTGCGCATAAATAAGTACCATCATTTTTTCGTCATTTTCATATTGATCGATAATAAATTGATCTTTTTCGGAGCGCTTCATTGATGATCTTCCTTTCGATTACGCAGCATAAACACAGTCATAAAAGTTAAAGCTTGCTTCAGTTCTTCTTTCAATCCATTTACTTGGTCATTTTGCACACCTTTTCGGTAAACATACAATGAATCAACGACTTCCAATTGATTTTCTTGAGCTAAGCGAGTAAATTCCCAGGGCATCATCGTGTTTTGAATCACTTGTTTACCGTACAAACGATTATAACTCATTGTACGTGGCCCTGCTGTCGGACCTAAGATAGCAACACATATAAAGCCTTCATGCTTAATCACGCGTCGCAAGGCTTGAATCGCTTCTACTGGTTGCTCAGTCCACTCTAAAACATTAATCGCAACTGCACTATCATATTGATTATTTTTAAATTGTTCCATCTTAGCAACATTAGCGACTTGAAAAGATAAATCTGGATACAAATCTTTTGCCGCTTCTATCATTTCACTTGATACATCTGCCCCAGACGCTTCATAGCCTTCTTGAGCAAATAAATCTGTACTGACACCAGGCCCACAGCCAATATCAAGTAGTTTACTTCCTTGTGGCACATATTTTTTAAAAAAAGGAATGATATCTTTTCGGCTCCCTGTTTTCCATCGCAACTCACTACTTTCGACCCAATAAGAAGCATTTTTATCCCATTGTTTTGTTACATGATCATCCCATTTAGATTGCTTTGTCATAAAAATTCCTCCTTATTCGTTCAAAAAAAGACTTACCTCTCATAGAGAGATAAGTCTTTTACGTTTAAAATCAAATTAGATAGCAGAAACGTTAGCTGCTTGTGGTCCACGGTTTCCTTCGACAATTTCGAATTCAACGTCTTGACCTTCTTCAAGTGTTTTGAAGCCTTCAGATTGGATTGCTGAGAAGTGTACGAAAACGTCGTCTCCGTCTTCACGCTCGATAAATCCGAATCCTTTTTCTGCGTTAAACCATTTAACTTTACCAGTCATCATATTGAATGACCTCCTTATACAAATATCGTGCAAAGTAATTGAATCAAATACCTTTACACTCACTTGCTAAAGAGATCGTAAAGTATTAAAGTATTTCAATTGCCTTTTGCTATATACTTACTGTACTCCTCTTTTGTATAAAAAGCAAGCGAATTACAACATTTCTTAAAAATTAATTATTCCGAGCAAACTTAAATAGACAATAATAATCGTAATAGGTACAACATAAGTCATTAAAAACCGCCAAACCGTATAGAATGTTAAAGTGCCAGCATTGCCGATACTATACTCATTTTCGACGAATGATTTATCCACACGATGAATAATAAATAAGGCAATTAACAAACTACCGAGTGGTAACATTAAGTTACTTACTAAATAATCTGTCGCATCAAAGATACTTTTATGAGCGATTGACACATCACTTAACAAACTTTCTGATAAGGCAGCAGGAATACTGACGAAAAAGAGAATGACACCTAAAATGATTGAAATTGTTTTTCGCGAATACTTTCCATTTGCCGTAAATGCTGAAACAATAATCTCATATAAACTAAAGGAAGACGTTAAAATAGCAAATAAAAATAATAGTAAAAAGAGCGACAAGAAAATTGTACCAAAGGGCATTTCACCAAATGCTGCTGGCAAGACCATAAATAGTAATGGTGGCCCCTCTTCAGGTGCTAAGCCAAAGGCAAAAACAACTGGGAAAATAGCAAGTCCTGCTAACAAGGATACAAAGATATTCATACTCACAATAGAGCCAGCTGATGTCGTTAAATTGACCCGCTTATCTAAGTATGAACTGTATGTCACCATACATGAAAACCCAACTGCTAAAGAGAAAAATGATTGCCCTAAAGCATATAAAACTGCTTCACTTTCAATTTGAGAGAAATCTGGTGAAAGGAAAAACTTCACACCTTCCATTGCCCCATCAAGGGTTAAAGCACGAATGACTAAAATAATAAAGAAAACAAATAATAAGGGCATCATATATTTATTCGCTTTTTCAATTCCATTTTGAATACCAAATGAAATAACGACAACATTAATGATCGTAAATATAAATAGGCCAATTAAAGTAATCCAAGGTGTCCCAGTAATTTGACCGAACAAAGCACCATAGTCTGCGCCTTCCCCGATAATATTACCTGTGACACTTAAACTACTATAAATAAATACCCAACCACCAACAACACTGTAGAATGTCAGTAATAAAAAGCAGCCGAGAACACCAATTTTACCCACGATTGCCCATAGACTCTTAGGTGCAATTGATTTGTAGGCGCTCACTGCCTCTTTCCCCGTTCCCCGACCGATAATAAATTCGGATACAAGCATTGGGAGACCTATTAATAGAGTGAAGATAATGAATAATAAAAAGAAGGCCCCTCCACCATTCATACCTGTGACATATGGGAACTTCCAAATGGCTCCAAGTCCGATTGCAGCACCTGCAGATGCTAATACAAAGGCAAATCTAGACGTCCATTGCTCTTTTTTTCTCTCCATGCTCTTACTTCCTTTCTCGTTTTTTCTTTCATTTAATCATACCATAAATAACCAATATGTCGATTAGTTCTATTTTCAATATTTGTCATTCTTTTTTCATTCCAATACATGGTCAACCATGCTATAATTACTAATTGCAAGGTAGTGAAATGTAACAGTCACCGCATTGATATCTTGTAAATATTAATCGAGGTGGTATTAAAATGGAAGAAAACAAAGAAATGAATTATCGAGTGCTACTCTATTACAACTTCGTGCCAATTGAAGATCACGAAGCTTTCGCAGATGAACACTTGAAACAATGTAAGGAACTTGGACTAAAAGGACGTATTTTAGTTGCGCATAATGGGATTAACGGTACAGTATCTGGAACCATTGAGCAAACAGATGCTTATATGGATTTAATGCGCCAGGACCCACGTTTTGAAGATACATTCTTTAAAATCGATGAGCATCATGACCATGCCTTTAAAAAAATGCATGTGCGTCCACGCGAAGAACTTGTCACATTAAGACTTGATGACCCTATTGATCCGATTGAACTCACTGGTGAATATTTAACACCCGAAGAATGGTATGAAGAAATGCAACGTGATGATGTTGTTATTTTAGATACTCGTAATGACTATGAATATGATGTCGGTCATTTCCGTGGAGCCATTCGACCGGATATTAAAACATTCCGCGATCTACCTGAATGGGTAGAAGAAAACCGCGACCTTTTTGAAGGAAAGCGTATATTGACATATTGTACAGGTGGTATTCGTTGCGAAAAGTTTACAGGGCATATGATCCAAGCCGGCTTCCCTGATGTTGCCCAATTAGAGGGTGGTATTGTCACATATGGAAAAGACCCGGAAGTTCAAGGCAAGCTTTGGGATGGCTTATGTTACGTATTTGATAACCGTCTTACGGTTCCAATTAACCAAACAGAGCATGTGATTATTGGCCGTGATTATTTTGACGGAGAGCCTTGTGAGCGCTATGTTAACTGTGCGAATCCTGAATGTAATAAACAAATCTTATGCTCTGAAGCTAATGAGCACAAGTATTTACGTGGTTGTACAGATGAATGCCGTCGTACTGAGCGTAATTTATACGTTAAAGAACATCAATTAACTTCAGATGATATTGAAGAGAGATTAGCTTTATTAGACGATGAAATCGTTCATGCTTAAATAACAAAAAGGGCCCTCCATTTTTTTGGAGTAGCCCTTTTTTATTGCGGGTCCATAAAGCGATAAACGATAAACTTCCCATACTTTCCATGATCATTTCTTACCTTCATTTGATTAACAATGAAAAATCCTGCCGTTTGCAATATGTCTTGATATGACTCTAAAGGATAATATAAAATAATTTCCACTTCGCGTGGGTGTTCCATGATTGATTTACGAATATTCATAATCACCCGCTTAAATATTTTAGCCGAAAATGGGTTGAAAAAGTAAAAGCGATTATCCTTCTTATCAAGTGGAAATTGTTCCGCTAATCCATAATCAAAATGAATTGGATTTGCAATATGATGCTTTCTTTTCAAATAAGTTTCTAAGTTTTTTAATGCTTCATCAAACGTCCGATCGTTAGCCTCAATGCCTTTGACAGGGATTTGGAATTTGTCATGTACATAAAAAGCTACCCTCCCACGGCCACACCCGACATCAACAAACTGATCTTCTTCTGTGAGCTTATAATTAGAAAAAAATTGCTCTAACGCTCCATACGGCGTCGCTTCATAGCGATTGTATCCACTACCATCTTTGCCCCACTCTCTTAGACCGGTAGTGTATATATGTAACGCACGATCCAATGTTCTTTCCAAAAATACCTTATCTCCATTCATAGTATATTTAAACCATCTTATAATCTATCACATTTCATTCTTTTACGCATGCTTACATCATTAAAACACCCTTAAAGCAAAATGCTTTAAAGGTGTTCATCATAATTAATATGCTTTTGCCCAATAAACAAGTTTCTCAGCTGGCTGATCACAGCAGACACATGTTTCAGATACTTTTTCCTGTTCAAAAGGTATACAACGCGAAGTCACTTGCACCGCGTCTTGTATTTTTTCTTCACATGCTACATCTCCACACCACATAGCCTTCATAAAACCTTGCTTCTCTTCTGCAACTTGAGTGAGCTCTTCCATATTTGTCACAACTGTTGTCATCTCATCACGATGTAATCTTGCTTTTTCGAATAAGTTAGCTTGTATTTCTTCTAGCAATTCAGGAATACGTGCTTCAAGATCTGCCATCGGAACAAATTCTTTCTCACCTGTATCACGGCGAACTAAGACAACTTGTTCTTTTTCAATATCTCTTGGTCCGACTTCTAAACGAAGTGGGTAACCTTTCATTTCACTCTCATTAAATTTCCATCCCGGCATATTGTCACTTGCATCAATATCAACACGCGCAACTTTCTCAAGACGTTCTTTTAAGTCATAAGCCTTATCAAGAACACCTTCTTTATGTTGTGCGATTGGGATAATGTGTAATTGAGTCGGTGCAATTCTTGGCGGAACAACTAAACCACGGTTATCACCGTGAACCATAATGAGTGCACCAATCAGGCGTGTCGTTACGCCCCATGATGTTTGGTGTACATATTGTTCTTTTCCTTCTTTATCTAAATAAGTGATATCAAATGCACGAGCAAATCCATCTCCAAACAAGTGAGACGTTCCTGCTTGTAATGCTTTCCCATCATGCATTAAGGTTTCAATGGCCAAAGTATATTCAGCACCTGCAAATTTCTCTGATTCAGTTTTGTGCCCTTTAATAACAGGGATAGCTAAATAATTTTCGACAACATCAGCATATACTTCTAACATACGGTCTGTTTCTTCAGCTGCTTCTTCACGTGTTGCATGAGCCGTATGTCCTTCTTGCCATAGAAACTCTAATGAGCGTAAAAATGGCCTTGTCGTCTTCTCCCATCGAACAACGTTTGCCCATTGATTATACAGTTTAGGCAAGTCTCGATATGAATGAATTGTTTTTGAGTAATGATCACAAAACAAAACTTCAGATGTTGGACGGACACATAAACGCTCCCCTAACGCACTCTCACCACCGTGCGTAATCCAGGCAACTTCTGGCGCAAAGCCTTCAACATGGTCTTTTTCTTTTTGCAATAAACTTTCAGGAATAAATAAAGGGAACTGAACATTTTGATGACCTGTTTCTTTTATTTGACGGTCTAATTCGTCACGAATATTTTCCCATAGTGCAAATCCATATGGTTCAATGATCATTGTTCCACGAACAGGTCCATAATCAACTAAACGCGCTTCACGTACGACATCTGTATACCATTGAGCAAAATCATCTTCCATTGCAGTCACTTTTTCAACAAATTGCTTTCCTTTTGCCATTTTATATACACTCCTTCTTGTATTTTAAACATAAAAAAACCTCCATCCAAATAAGGGACCGAGGATTGGTGGTACCACCCTTGTTTACATATTAAAAATATGTACACTTTCAAATGGATAACGGTCATCACCCGCGCACAACTTCATAGTAAACTATTTCTGAAGGCGAACTAAAAGGTAGGTTCGAATAAAAGTCTTTGAAAACTCCCATCACCGTTTTCTTTCTGAAAAAGACATCCTTTACTGTACTATTCCTTATCATCGTTTCATTATTCAACATTTATAATATAGTGAACACCGATGAAAGTCAACTTGTTACGACTATTGATGACTAAGTACCATTTTTTCTTATAAAAAAACTACTTGCAAAATATTGCAAGTAGTCTTATCTCTTTATAAATCAACTTCTGATACGGACTCAAATTCATCTACTGATGATATATCAGCTAATTCTTCCTTCGTTAAAGGACGGTCAATTGTTAACATCATAATTGCTTTACCACCAATTGTTTTTCGTCCAACTTGCATGGTTGCAATGTTAACATCACGCTCAGCTAATAAGTTTCCTAAGCGCCCAATAGCACCTGGTTTATCTTGATGAGCAATTAAAAGCAAATGTCCTTCTGGAACTACGTCCATACTGTATTCATCAACTCTGACAATACGTCCACCTAAGCCGTTTAATAACGTACCAGACACACGACGTTTTGTATGTTTTGTTACAATTTCAACAGTCATCAAGTTTGTAAATCCACGAGTTGCAGACGTTTTATTTTCAGAAACAGTAATCCCTTTACGTTCTGCCAAGTATTGTGCATTTACATTATTAACATGGTCTCCTAAATAACGTTTCAGGAATCCTTTTAAAGCATTTTGTGTTAATGGTGAAATATTAAATCCTGTCAGATCTCCAGCATAGGATACGTTAATTTCTTTCACAGCATCCTCTTCTAAGTAAGCTAAAAAGAGTCCTAACTTTTCTGATAAGTGGAAGTAAGGTTCAATCTTCCGCATCACTTCACGAGGAACTGAAGGGATATTAACAGGGTTACGTGCTAGTCCACCAGATAATATACGAACAACATCATGACTTACATCTACTGCAACACTTTCTTGTGCTTCTATCGTACTTGCGCCCAAATGCGGTGTTGCAATGACATTATCTAAAGTTAAAACTTTATGGTCAACAGCCGGCTCTTGTTCAAAGACATCTAAAGCTGCACCTGCTACTTTGCCACCGACAATGGCATCATATAAATCGTCTTCATCTATAATGCCACCACGAGCACAGTTTACAATTCGCACGCCATCTTTCATTTTATTGAACATCTCTTTATTAATTAAATGACGTGTCTCTTTTAATAATGGCGTATGAACTGTAATAAAGTCACCTTTACTAACAACTTCCTCTAAACTACCTTTTTCAAGTCCTAAATTACTTGCTTGTTCTTCTGTTAAAAATGGGTCATAGGCAATCACATTCATACGCTGTCCTCTTGCACGACGTGCTACTTCTGCACCGATTCGGCCGAGACCAACTACACCTAAAGTTTTGCCACGTAATTCAACACCGACAAATTTACTACGCTCCCACTTCTTCTCTTTAATTGATAAATAAGCTTGAGGAATGTTTCGTGATAGGGCCATAATCATTGCCATTGTATGCTCGGCTGCTGAATTTGTATTCCCATCTGGAGCATTAACGACGATAATGCCATTTTCTGTTGCCGCTTCTAGATCGATGTTATCAACACCTACACCTGCACGACCAATTACTTTTAAATGAATCCCTTTTTCAATGACTTCACGAGTCACTTGTGTCTGACTTCGCACTAACAATGCATCATACTGATCAATTTCATCTAATAACTGTTTTTCTGATAAATCTGTTTTAATGACTACGTCAACATTGTCTGCTTGACGCAGCGGAAAAATCCCTTCTTCACTTAATGGATCACTAATCAATACTTTAAACGTCATGTCGTTTTAGTCCTCCCAAACCTTTACTTCTAATTATTTATGATTTAAGTATACTTGTTGTGCTGCTTGCACACCTTGTCCTAATTCTATATTTACGCCTAATTGAACGAGTCCTAGCTCAATTAAGCTTAATGTTTGTAGTATATCAGCAGGTGAACAATATCCCATATGTCCAATCCGGAAAATCTTTCCGCTTAAATGTTTTTGCCCACCAGCAACCGTAAGATTAAATTGTTCTTTAATAATTTTACGTAATGCTTCTGGATCGAAGTTTTCAGGTTTAACGGCTGTGACTGTTGGTGAAGCAAATTCATCTTCTGTTAATAATGGTACATTCCAACTTTTAACCGCTGCACGCGTCATATCTCGCATCAGTGTATGTCTTTGATACACCTTCTCAAGTCCTTCATCCTCTAACAAGGTTAAAGCTTGGTCTAAGGCAAATAGTAAAGGAATGGCTGGTGTATATGGTACAGAATCCTTTTCCATGTTTTTACGATAAGTTCGTAAATCTAAGTAGAAACGACCTTGTTTGTTATTTTCAATCACTTCCCAAGCTCTTTCGCTAACCCCAATAAAGGCTAAACCAGGTGGCAACATCATCGCTTTTTGAGATCCTGTTGCATATAGGTCAATCCCCCACTCATCAATTTTCGTTTCCGTCCCAGCAGATGATGATACACCATCGACGATAACGAGTGCATCTGAGTGTTCATGAATGACTTGACTAATGGTTTCAATTGGGTTTAAAACGCCTGTTGATGTTTCACAATGAGTTAAGAAAACAGCTTTAATCTGTTTATTTTCTTTTAAGAAAGCAGCAATTTGTTCAGGGTCAGCGGCTTCTCCCCATTCAACATCTAAACGATGTGCTTTAATATGGTGAGCATCACATATATTCGCAAAGCGATCACCAAATGCACCTGTAACAACCACTAAGACTTCATCACCTTCACTTGCAACATTAACAACTGCCGTTTCTAACCCAGCTGTCCCACTGCCTGTGACGATTAACATCTCTTGCTTCGTATTAAAGAGTTTCTGTAAGCGTGGTTGTAAATTTTGAAGCAATGCTGTTGTTTCTTTTCCACGATGACCAATCATCGGCTTATTGAGTGCATGACCGACACTTGGCGGCACTGGCGTTGGACCTGGTATTCTTAATAAACTATAGTCTTGTAACAACTTTCTCTCTCCCTTTTACTAAATATTCTGTAAATATCTGTAGAAAAAATAAAAAACCTTTCTCCCCCTATAATTAAATAAGGGGCGAAAAGTTTAAATATCGCGGTACCACCCTTGTTCGCTAAGTTCATTAGCCTTCATTTACCTGAAGTGTTTAACGCACACGAACGGATAAGCTTACTCGTCATTCAACTTATCAACTAAAAAGGGCTACTTTACAATTGATTCGACTAGTTTGCACCATCCACTAGCTCTCTAAGCGTAATCAACCTATAAAGCATGTCTTTTATAACGTTTTTTCAATATTACAATACAATCATAACAAAATATTTACGTTTGTCAATATTTTCTATTTTTTACCAAACGACCTTTGCACCTAGAGTGTTTTCAAAATGTGATAAGGCCCATGTATGCCCTTGTTCATTAAAGCTGGCAACGCCATCTTTATAAATAACAAGATCAAATCCTTTATTATAAGCATCAACAGCAGTATGTAAAATACAAATATCTGTACAGACACCAACTAGATGAACTTCATTTATCTGTCGTTCGCGTAATTTGAGTTCTAAATTTGTGCCCGCAAAAGCGCTATACCGTGTTTTTTCAAAGTAAAATACATGTTCTTGATCTTTATAATCATCATACAATGTTTTTAAACGTCCATATAATTCCATACCGCTTGTGCCTACTATATTGTGCGGTGGAAATAACTTTGATTCAGGGTGAAGTGGGTCATTTTCCTCATGTGCATCAATACCAAATGCAACGAAGTCTCCTTTTTCCAAAAAATCCTTCGTAATATTAGTAATTGATTCTTCAATGGCAAGTCCTGGTTCACCACATGTTAGCTTCCCATCTTCAGCTACAAAGTCATACGTATAATCAACATTAATCAATGCACGTTTACTCATTTATCATTCTCCTATTATATATTTTCAACTTGAACTTCAATAGGATGTGCCTCACCAAAGTTTCGTTCTGCAGCATGGTAAGTTGGTCCAACAAGACCCGTATAAGAAAAACTATGTTCAATGGCTGTTGTGACAAAGCTTTTCGCTTTAATGACAGCATCTTTTGTCGTATAGCCTTTCGCTAAAAATGCGGCAATCGCAGCAGAATAAGTACAACCCGCTCCACTTGTGTTTTCAGTATGGATCCGTGGTGCCTTGACTGTCACTAATTCGTGTCCATTATATAAACAATCAATTGCGGGACCTTCAAGTCTTCCACCTTTTACTAGAACATGCTTAGCACTCAAATGATATAAATCAATCGCCGCTTGCCTAATATCTGCTTCCGTATTGACTGGTCGATCATCTAATAAAATGGATGCCTCAATCATGTTCGGCGTAATAATTGTCGCCAAAGGAATTAGCTTTTCTTTTAAGGCAACGATGGCATCATCTTTCAACAATTTTGATTTCATTTTTCCAACCATTACAGGATCGACAACAACACGTTGAAAATGGTGCTTTTTAATAAAATCAGTCACTGTTTCAATAACTTCTTTAGAAAACAACATGCCTGTTTTAACAACGTCAACCCCTGTCTGTAAATGTGCTGTGTGCAATTGCCCTTCAATCGCCTCAATTGTTAGTGGATGTACATTTTTTTCCGTTTTGGGATGCCGTCCAACTATAGCTGTTATCGTACTCATACCAAAGACATCTAACTCTTGGAATGTTTTTAAATCTGCTTGAATACCTGCACTACCGCCTGCTGCCGAACCAGCTATCGATAATACTCTTGGTAATTTTTCCATCATCATCAATCCTTTCTTTGATGTGAGGGACATCATTTTAATTATAACAACGTCCCATTGTCTTGTCACTTGTATTTACTTTACTGAATGAAAAAAGCTGGCCTTAAATAGACCAACTTCACTCATTTAGTTTGCCTCTCGCCTGAAAAGAGAACTTACCATCACTTCTTCTTTATTGACAATTCGCTTGAAATTATCAATGTGTTTAATAAAAAAGAAGCCCATATAAACTAATGTTATCACCCCAGGGACTCTACCATAAATATAAGTCGTATAAAGCATAAAAGAAACATATAAAATCAAGGTACCAAACACAAAATAATTAGATATCAGGGAAAATATAACGAGGATCATAAATCCTAAAACAGCAAAACGCCAGTCAAAATAAAGTAAGACACCAAATAAAGAGGCCGTTCCTTTTCCACCCTGAAACTTCATCGTTATCGGGTAGTTATGACCTATAATAACAAAAAGACCGTTTATAAATAATAAAATCGTTTGAATATCTGGCATGATAAACATGTTATTTAAAATAGTCGATAAAATATATAATGAAATAATTGCTTTTAATATATCAATTGCTGCAACGATAATCCCGTATTTGACACCGAGTATAACAGCTGTATTTGTTGCACCCGCATTTTTCATACCAGTTTGCTTAATATTGATTTTTTTGTATTTACCAATGATTTCTGATCCGTTAATACAACCAAACACATAACCAAGTAGAGCTGCTAATATTCCATACATTTAATCACCTTCTCTCCACTCTTCATTCTTAATCACTATTATACGACAAAGCATAGAAGTTTTTATCTTTTTTACTATTATTTTAGTTTTATATGTTCACAACTGCTTTTTTTGTTTGTTAAAAACACCTCAAAGCCATATACCTTGGCAAGTAGACGATATAAAGTTGCAAAGATAACAAGCGTAGATATCAGAGCAATGATCAGTGCAAAATGTCCCATTGAATCACCTTTCTCATTATTTAAATAAAATGGTAGACCATCATTGAAACAATCCATTCCTTATTATATATCATTTTTTAATGAAATAGGCCATTTTGTTATCGTGAGCATAAGCTATTATATTGAATGAATTAGCAGTATACATGTTCATTTTTACTTCTTAACAAAAAATAAGCGGATTAATAAGCTTATATCGTATTTTTTGCGCATTGAGATGTAAGCGCATTATCGTTATGATAAATGATACAGTTGAACAGCCATGACTATTCACTTGTCTTTACTCATATAGACAAAATAATGTATAAGCTGTTTACAAAATATTTGGGAGGTTATTTTGAAAATGAAAAAAAATTTAACAAGTATCATCCTAGCATTTACTTTTATTTTGATACTTGCAGCGTGTGGAAATAATAACGCTGATGGGAACGGTGGCAACAGCGATAATGCTGACCGTATTAAGGACTTACAAGATAAAGGAAAGGTTGTCGTTGGATTTGCTGACGAAAAACCTTATGCATATGAAGAAGATGGTGAGTTAAAAGGGGTAGCTGTTGATGTAGCTACTGAAATTTTTAAAGAATTAGGAATAGATGAAGTTGAAGGGCATTTACAAGATTTTGACCAATTAATTCCTGGTTTGAATGCAGAGAAGTTTGATGTTGTTACTGCTTCGATGGCAATCAATGGAGACCGTTGTGAAAACGTCGCATTCGGTGAACCAGAAGTTCAGTATGGTGAAGGTTTAATTGTACAAAAAGGAAACCCTTTAGACTTACACAGTTATGAAGATATTGCGGACAATCCTGATGCAACAGTATCAATTATGTCTGGTGCAACAGAACATGGATTTGTTCAAGAAGAAGGTGTTGATCCTAGTCAGGTTCAAGACGCTCCTGATATTGCTGCAACATTAGCAGCAGTTGAATCTGGTCGTGCTGATGCGACGACTGGTACGGAGATGACAATTAAAATGGCATTTGAAAGTGCTGATTCAGACAACTTAGAGTGGGTAGAAGACTTTGAACAACCAAACATTGAAGGAGTACCGAGTTATGGTGCTGCTGCTTTCCGTCAAGATGACGACCAATTACGTGAAGCTTACAATGAAAAGCTTGCTGAATTAAAAGAGACGGACAAGTATGGTGAACTTTTAGAAGCGAATTACTTCAGTTTAGATGCAAACGGTGTAATGGATGACATTACAACAGAAATGGTTTGTTCAGGCGAAGTTTATCAATAATGAAATGAATTTGTTTGTAGGGTCTCTCTTTATTTAAAAGAAAGACCCTCTTTTTAAGGAGGAAATTACAATTAGTGCCATCATTGATGTATTCCCTATTTTAATGAAAGGGTTAAAAATCACACTAACTGTCCTCGTTTGCTCAGCCGTGCTAAGTTATTTTATTGCTATTTTTGCAGGGCTATGTCGTTTATCACGATTTTGGATTGTACGAACAATTACAACTGTTTACGTCGAGATATTTCGAGGAACATCACTTATCGTTCAATTGTTCTGGTTTTATTATGCCATCCCGATGTTATTCGGTTTCGATATTGGTAGTAACTTAATTGCAGGTGTCCTGGCAATTTCATTAAACTACGGAGCATATATGTCAGAAATTGTTCGTGGTTCCATTATCGCAGTAGATGACGGACAACGAGAGGCTTCAACAGCTTTAAATTTATCCAGTTTTGACCGGATGCGTCTGATCATTTTTCCACAAGCATTTCGAATGATGTTACCTGAATTTAGTAATTATCTCATTCAGATGTTAAAAGCAACATCATTAGTTTCTTTAATCGGTATGATGGATATTTTATATTTCGCAGACCGTTACTTAAATTCAAATCCGAGTGCAACTTTTACAACATTCTCACTCGTATTAATATTTTATTTTATTATGGCTTTACCGCTCATTTATATGTCGAAAAAAGCCGAAAAATTTTCTAAAAAGGGGGTCGCTAAATAATGAACTGGAAATGGGATTTATTTTTCGACTCATTCCCTATTATCGTAAAAGGATTAAAAGTAACCATATCTTTAACGATCATTTGTTATATCGTATCACTACTTTTAGGCTTCGTATGGGTCTTTTTCCAAAGACAACCTATTAAACCATTAAAATGGTTAATGGGATGGGTAATGGAGTTTATCCGCTCTACCCCGCCCCTCGTTCAATTGTTTTTCTTATATTATGCATGGCCGACGATACCTTATATTGGCGTCACATTAGAACCTTTTACTTGTGCCATTATTGGTTTAGGCCTTCATATGAGTACGTATATTGGAGAAGTATATCGTTCAGGGATTGAATCAATTGATAAGGGACAATGGGAAGCTGCAACAGCACTTAATTTTACGACAGGACAAAAGTGGAAGAAAATAATCTTACCACAAGCTATCCCACCAATTATTCCGATGTTAGGTAATTACTTTATTATTCTATTTAAAGAAGTACCTTTAGCATCAACAGTAGGTGTACTCGGTATCCTAGCATTAGCAAATAACTATGGTGCGGCTCATTTCCGTTACTTAGAGGCAATTACGGTTGTCGCCTTGTTATTCTTAATCTTGAGTTACCCGTCATCACTTATCATTAATTGGATTGAGAAAAAAGTAAATCGACGCTTCGATAAAGATTTAGCGTTGAAAGATTCATAATAAAGGAAGGACTTAATATGACGAAACCTATCGTACAATATAAAGACGTTCATAAATCATTCGGTGATTTTGAAGTATTAAAAGGAATTGATTTAAATATTGCTCCAGCAGAAAAGATTTGTATTATCGGTCCATCTGGGTCAGGTAAAACGACGATTATCCGTATGTTAATGACCCTAGAAGAGCCAACTTCTGGAGATATTATCGTTGACGGAACGAATTTATGGAAAATGGAAAAGAACGGAAGAATGGCGCGTGCCAATGAAAAACATCTGCGCCAAGTTCGTAGTGATATTGGCATGGTTTTCCAACACTTTAATCTATTTCCACATATGACTATTTTAAAAAACTGTATGGTCGCCCCGATTAATGTCAAGGGGTTAAGTAAAGCGGAAGCACAAAAAGATGCTGAGGAAATGTTAGAAAAAGTTGGCTTAAAAGAACATATGCACAAATACCCGAGTCAATTATCTGGTGGTCAAAAGCAACGTGTAGCTATGGCCCGTGCCCTTGTTATGAAGCCGCGCATTATGTTATTTGACGAAGTAACGTCTGCGCTTGACCCTGAGCTTGTTGGGGAAGTGCTAGAAGTTATTCGTGACATTGCTAATGAAGGTAAAACAGCGATGGTCCTTGTAACACATGAGATGGATTTTGCTTTAGAAGTTGCCGATCGCGTCCTATTTTTAGATGAAGGCGTTATTGCTGAGCGTGGAACTGCGAGCGAAGTCATTGAGCATTCAGAAAATGAGCGTTTACAGGAGTTTTTAAAACGATTCCGCAGCTCAAATGGAAATGGAAGCAATTAATCAAAAAAAGACATCCGAAATATATTCGGATGTCTTTTTTCACATAATAGACGGAATAAGAACCATCACAATTAATGTTGTGATCGCTAAATAATATGCATAATGGATTGCCATCTCTTTTTTCCGAACAAGATAATAAACAAGTGACAATACAAGCATAAATAGTGTCACGTGCGAGAAGACAAACATAAATAAAAACAAGGACATTTTTGTACTTTCTTGTAGCCAAGCGCTATTAAACAAGAAAATAAATACGAAAAATGTGATTGTTAATAAACCGATCACGATAAGCGGCATCTTTTGCCACACTTTATCGGTCAATAACTTTTGATGCCTTTTAAATGTAATCGAGAGCATCACATAGCTATAAGTTATAGCAATAAAAGATAAACTCATGACAGCAAACAACATATAACGCTCATTTTCAAGCAATCCATTTTGTTTGAAGTAAATATGAACACCTACAAATATGACCATAAGTAAAATGGTACTCGTTATTTGAATGATTTTATCCCTCTTATTACCTTCTTGTTGACACATCTTATTTAAGCATCCTCGCCGATAATACGTACTTCACGCTCTAATTGAACATCAAACTTCTCTTTCACTACGTCTTGGACATGCTCAATTAATTGAATATATTCAGTTGCTGTCGCTTTATCTTTGTTAATAATGAAGCCGGCATGCTTTTTCGATACTTCTGCTCCGCCGATTTGGACACCTTGTAAGTGACTATCTTGAATTAATTTACCTGCGAAATAACCTGGTGGTCGTTTAAATACACTACCACATGTCGGGTATTCTAAAGGTTGTTTAGATTCACGCTTGAATGTTAAGTCATCCATCACTGCCTTAATGTCTTCAACCTTCCCTGCTTCTAATTCAAATTCTGCCTCAAGGACGATATAACCCTTCTCAGGAATGTTACTTGTACGATAATCTAAATCAAGGTCACTAGCCGTTAATTCTAAAACATTTCCTTCACGATCCATCACGATTGCTTTTGTTAAAACATCTTTAATCTCTCCGCCATAAGCACCCGCGTTCATGAATAAAGCCCCGCCAACAGAGCCTGGAATTCCACAAGCAAACTCTAAACCTGTTAAGTGATGTTCTAAAGCATATTTAGATACATTTGCAATAAGCGCTCCACTTTGCGCTTTTAATGTTGTTCCTTCTACTGTAAGTTCATCTAATTCGCCGAGATACATAACAATACCACGAATCCCGCCATCTTTTATAATTAAATTTGAACCGTTGCCTAAGAGCATGAATGGAATGTTTTCATCTTTAGCGAGCAATACAACCTCTTTAATTTGCTCAGTTGTTTTTGGCGTCACAAAAAAATCAGCATTGCCACCTAGCTGAGTATAAGTATGATTTTTTAATGGTTTATTTTGAACGACATATTCTTTCGAAACAATCGCTTGTAATTTTTCATAAATATCTTTTATTTTCAAGTTGATCAATCCTTTTCATTCTTCACAAATAAAGTATATGTTTAGTATACTCTTTTTACGCTAAAGATTCATTATTTTAATGTGTTTATTTTATGAAAAGTTGGCTTTCTATTTGAATATGTTGCAATATATTTAAAGCCGATTGACTCTAATTGCTCGATAATTTGCTTAAAGTTAAAAGCAACATGTCTCGCTTCATGCGCATCTGATCCAAGTGTGATGATTTCACCACCACAGTCATAATATAATTGTAAAATGTCTTCGCTCGGCATAGCCGTTCCTAATCCATAACCAAAGCCAGAAGCATTGACTTCAATTCCTTTTCCTTTTGGAATAATCGTTTTAAAAATATCTCTAATAATATCGTGAAAGTTCTCATTTGAATCTAGCGCTTTATAACGTTTCACTAAATCTAAATGGCCTAGTATATTGTATTCATCAAAATGAGTCACACAATACAATAACTCTTCATAATATAATTGATAGGCCGCTTCAGGATGACGTTCATTAAAAAATTGGCCTGAATGAAGGTCTTGTTTATTGGTCGTATGCATGGAACAAATGATGAAGTCAAAATATTCTCGATCTAATAATCTTTTATATTGATTTAATAGATGAGGTTGCACCCCGATTTCAACACCTTTTTTGATTTGAATATGGGCTTTATATTTTTCTTGTAAAGATTCGATTTCTTTCGTATAAGCTGGTATATCTAAATCAAATACGATGGACTTATCTGGATATTCATAGTCAATATGTTCAGTAAAACAAATTTCTTTCAACCCTTTTTCAATTGCTGATTTCACCGTTTCTTCCATTGGGGTTTCACAATCAGCAGAAAATGTACTATGCATATGATAATCGAACATAAATTTAGCCTCCTAAAGTTTTTGTTTTATGGTAAACTAATACAAACATCATTTTCTTGATTATAGTTGACAAGTTTAACCAATTCTACTAATATGATATTTAAATTACTTTATCTGAGTAAAGTGATAAAGCGACGGTGAGGGTGACAAATGAATTTGTTTGAAAATAAAGGAAACGATCGGATGATCGATCTAGATTATACTTATATGCACCAAGAAACCATTCAAAAAGTAAAACAAACCTTTCAATCTTATGGTTATGAGGAAATTTTAACGAGCGCTTTTGGTCAATATGACTTATATGCTCAAATGAACGGAACTGTAAACCATCATGAAATGATAAAAACAATTGACAATACAGGGCAAGTTCTCGTTTTACGTCCAGATGTAACCATTCCATTAACAGAGCGTCTTGCACGACGGGCTAAAACGATTAAAAGTGACTTACGGTATTTTTATGTTCACGATGTATATCGGCAATCCGAAACAGATGTACGTGACCGTGAAACCTTACAAGCTGGAGTAGAGTATTTCGGTAATGTTAGCCTTGAAGCAGACGCTGAAGTAATCGCACTTGCAGCAGATATTTTTAAATGTAATGATATTAATCAATTTACGATAGAAATCGGGCATGCTGGTTTTTTTAAGCAATTCGTTCAACAATTATCCCTATCTGATGATCAATTAACTGAACTCATCTCGTATATTCGGGCAAAAAACGTACCTGATTTAGAACGCTTTACAAGTCGTATTCAAATGAGTGATGCGGAAAAAGAAATCCTTGTCACCTTGCCTTTTCTATATGGTCAAAAAGAAAGTGTTTTTGAAAAAGCAGCAAAACTCCCTTTAAGTGAGCAATTAAATCAAACACTTTCTAATTTATCTGAAATTTGCCATGTATTAGAAAATTACGGCATTAAAGAAGAGATTGTCATTGATTTAAGTCTTATAAATCATATGGACTATTATTCAGGTATTATATTTCAAGGATTTGTAAAAAAAGTAGGTAAGCCTATTTTAATGGGTGGACGATATGACCGTTTAAGCGAGAAGTTCAATGCACATATACCAGCCATTGGCTTTGCAGTCGATATTCCAACTTTATTACCAATCATTGAAGAAGTGAGCCAATTAAAGCGTCCGATGATTACTTGCCTTGTTTTATATGAGAAATCAGATGAAAAACAGGCATTACAATTAACACAAACCTTAAGAAAGCATCATATATCAACCATTGCACTTGTACAAAGTAAACAAACTCAGCCATTACCAGAAACAAGTTATACAATCACATGTGAACATGGCCAAGCTATTTTAAACAATCAAACTTACGATAATCATGAGGCTATTTTACAATTTATTCAATCGAAGGAGCGTTGATTTGTGTCTACCATCACATTAGCTTTAGCAAAAGGAAGAACAGCTGAGGATGCCCTTAAGCTGTTAGAGAAAGCAAATATTACTTTTCCTGATTTTCATAAGAAGAGTCGACGTCTCGTTTTTTATAGTCATGACCAGTCCATTAAAATGATCTATGTCAAAGGTGTCGATGTGACGACTTATGTTGAGCAAGGGGCAGCAGATATCGGAATTGTCGGAAAGGATAACATTTTAGAGTCTGGAGCAGACCTTTACGAGCTCCTTGATTTAAAGTTTGGTCTTTGTAAGTTTGTTGTTGCTAGTTTAAAAGACGAAGCAATCAAGCAAGGATCCGTTATTAAAGTCGCTTCAAAATATCCGAATATTACAAAAAGACACTTTGAAAATCGAAATATTTCTGTCGAACCGATTCAATTAAATGGGTCTGTTGAATTGGCTCCCATTATTGGTATGGCTGATTACATCGTCGATATTGTCGAAACTGGAAATACAATTAAAGAAAATGGTTTAACCATTATTGAGGATGTTGAACCAATTAGTACCCGCCTTATTGTGAATAAGGCAAGTTTTGCAACAAAAACAAACGATATCCAAGCTATTATTGAAAAATTGAAAGATACGATTAATCGTGAGGTGTAAAGATGAAGATATTAACATATAAAGACTACTTCGCCAAAGAAGAAAGCGACTTTCAAGAAAGTGAGCGAAAACTAGATGATACTGTTCTGCAAATAATCCGCCACGTTCGCGAAACAGGCGATGAAGCTGTTATTCATTTTACCCATCAATTCGATAACATCATCATCAAAGACTTAATCGTCTCTGATAAAGAGTTTGAGGAAGCGGAAAAATCAGTCACCACTTCCTTTAAAGAGGCTATTCAACGTGCCCATGATAATATAAAAGAATTCCACCAGCAACAGATAGAAAGCTCTTGGCGATATGAAAGAGAGAGTGGCGTTACTTTAGGTCAACAGATTAGCCCAATTGATCGAGTCGGTGTATATGTGCCAGGTGGGAAAGCCGCTTATCCTTCAACTGTACTCATGGACATTATTCCAGCAAAAATTGCTGGGGTTGAAGAAATATATATGACAACACCCCCACAAGAAGATGGAAAAATTAACCCACATGTTCTCCTTGCAGCCAAATTAGCCGGGGTAACAAAAGTGTATAAAATAGGTGGTGCACAAGCCATTGCAGCTTTAGCTTATGGGACAAAAACAATTCAAAAAGTCGATAAAATTGTTGGACCGGGAAATGCTTATGTTGCACGTGCAAAAAAATGGGTCTTTGGCGATGTTGCCATAGACATGATTGCTGGACCGAGTGAGATATGTGTCCTTGCTGATGATAAGGCACCTAGCCACTTTATTGCAGCAGACTTGCTATCACAAGCAGAGCATGACGAAGATGCTGTACCTATTTGCATTACCTTTTCTGAAGCAAAAGCAGAAGCAATCAAGGAAAAAGTTGACCAGCAATTAACGGAACTACCGAGACAACATATTGCAGAGGCTTCTTTAAAACAAAACGGAGTAATCTATGTGGTTGAAGACTTGGATGAAGCATTCACCCTCATTAATGACATAGCACCTGAACATTTACAACTTATGATCGAAAATGCTTCTAATTTAGTAAATCGCGTCAAACATGCGGGCGCTATTTTTATCGGAAACTACTCTCCTGAAGCTTTGGGGGATTATCTTGCAGGGCCAAACCATACTTTACCAACGAGTGGGACTGCTCGCTTCTCTTCCCCGCTTGGTGTTTACGATTTTATGAAACGGTCTAGTATTATACATTATTCAGAGGCTGCACTATTAAGTGAAGCAAATTATATTGAAGAAATCGCCCAAACTGAAGGTCTATTAGGACACGCAAAAGCAATTTCAATTCGAAAAAATAAGAAGGAGTGATCTAGAGCATGCGAAAAAGTTCTTTAATTGAAAGAAATACAGCTGAAACAAAAATTAAACTGCAATTAAACATCGACGGGGATGGACAACATAAGATCAAGACTGGAGTAGGTTTTTTAGATCATATGCTCGTCCTTTTCTCTGGTCACGGTTTATTCGATTTAAATGTGAATGTAGATGGGGATATTGAGGTTGATGATCACCATACAACAGAAGACGTTGGAATTGTACTTGGCCAAGCTTTCAAAGAGGCAATTGGTGATATGAAAGGTATTACACGCTATGGTGAATTTACCATTCCAATGGATGAGGCACTTGCAACCGTTCATCTTGATATATCAGGACGCCCGCATTTTGTTTACAATGTTGTAGGCTTAAAAGAAAAAGTTGGTCGTTTTGATACGGAACTTGTTCAAGAATTTTTCCAAGGCTTTACCAATCATGCTGGAATTACATTACATATTAACTTACATTATGGAACAAATACCCACCATATGATTGAAGCAATCTTTAAAGCATTTGCACGTGCATTAGATGCTGCAAGCTTAATTAATCCAAGAGTAAAAGGCATTCCTTCTACGAAGGGGCTATTATAAAGGAGTTTATATCATGATTATTTTTCCAGCAATAGATATTTTAGATGGGAACTGTGTTCGATTAATTCAAGGTGACTACAATCAGGAACGAATCTATGGTGATTCCCCTGTTGATATGGCGAAAAAATGGGAATCACTTGGCGCAGAATATATCCATATCGTCGATTTAAATGGCGCTAAATCAGGTGACTCAGTTAATAAAGCGGTTATTTCTGACATTGCCCAAAATGTTTCTGTACCGGTTCAAGTTGGTGGTGGCATCCGGTCTTTGGAGGTCATTGAAGCTTATATTAATAGTGGTGTATCACGTGTGATCATCGGAACAGCCGCGATTACAGATAAGGCCTTTTTACAAAAATCAGTAGAGACCTATGGTGATAAAATTGCTGTTTCTGTTGATGCTCGTGATGGCTATGTTGCAACAGATGGTTGGACAGATACAAGTGATGTCAAAGCAATTGATTTAGTAAAAGAACTTGAAACACTCGGCGTGAGCACAATTGTATATACCGATATCGCTAAAGATGGCATGTTACAAGGACCTAATTTAGAAGAACAAGAAGCAATCCATCAAGCAACAAGGATGGATGTTATTGCTTCAGGTGGCGTCACAACAGTTGATGATGTTGCTAACTTACGTGAACTAGACTTGTATGGCGTAATCATTGGTAAGGCCCTGTATGACGGTAAATTAGATTTCCGCGATGTTGTGGAGGAATAAACTAATGTACAAACGAATTATACCTTGTTTAGATATTCGCGGTGGGCGCGTTGTAAAAGGAAAGAAATTTCAAAACGTCCAAGATGTTGCTGATCCGATCACACTTGCGAAGACATACGAAAAAGACGGAGCCGACGAATTGTTTATATTAGATATTACTGGTGAAGATCGCCCTACATTTTTATCAATCATCTCACAAATTCGCGAGGCTATTTCTATCCCAATTACTGTCGGGGGTGGTATTCGTCGTTTAAGTGACGCAAAAGAAACGATTGAAGCTGGAGCAAATAAAGTGGCTGTAACAAGTGCTGCCATCACTCAGCCTCATTTACTGAATGACATGAAAGATGCTTTTACGTCTGAATGTGTTGTCCTATCAATTGATGCTGGACAAGTGAGTGATGGCAAGTGGCATGCTTATACACAAGGTGGCAAACACGATACTGGACTTGATGTCATTAACTGGGCTCAGGAAGGGGTTCGATTAGGAGCGGGAGAAATTTTATTAAATAGTATTGATACAGACGGCGTAAAATCGGGATTTAACCTTCCTTTAAACGAAGCTGTTGCCAATGCAGTTCCAGTACCTGTTATTGCTTCTGGTGGTGCGGGAGAGCTCCAACATTTTGCCAGCATTTTATCTGGAAAGGTAGCAGCTGCCTTAGCTGCATCAGTTTTCCATTATGGAGACATTCATATCAATGTATTGAAAAACTATTTAAAAAATAATGACATTCCAATAAAGGAGTATGAAGATGATTGAAAAGATAAGCTATGATGAAAATGGACTCATTCCAGCAATTATTCAAGATGCAAAGACAGGGAAAGTATTAATGCTTGCTTACATGAATAACGTCTCTTTACAAAAAACAATTGAAACAAAAGAGACTTGGTTTTATAGTCGGTCAAGGCAAGAGTTGTGGCATAAAGGAGCAACTTCTGGAAATCGCCAAGAAGTGATAAACATCCAACTTGATTGCGATGGTGACTCTCTACTTGTAACAGTCAAACCTAAAGGACCTGCTTGTCATACTGGTGAGAAGTCTTGCTTTTATCAAAATGTTTTCAGCAAGGAAACTAACACACGTGAAGTGATTCATACCATTATCGACGTCATTGCAGAACGAAAAGCAAATCCTATTGATGGCTCCTATACAACTTATCTTTTTACAGAAGGTATTGATAAAGTACTCAAAAAAGTCGGTGAAGAAGCAAGTGAAGTCATTATTGGAGCGAAAAACAATGATAAGGACGAAATTACGTGGGAAGTGGCCGACCTAATCTATCATACCCTTGTCCTCCTTAACATGACAGACGTTTCAGTTGATGACATTAAACAAGTTCTCTATGAAAGACATATCACTAAAACTGAATAATCATTTATAAGAGCCCATATTCAAAAATATGATATACTATCATTTCATATATTGAATAAAGGCTCTTTTTATGAGCACAATATATGAATAGAACAATTGTATTGAAGGAGAGAAATAACTTGGTAAACAATGCAACAAGTATATATGAAGAACGCGGCCGTTTATTAATAAATTGCTCAGACCAACCTGGTATTATCGCCGCAGTTTCAAGCCACCTAAGAAAGCACGGGGCAAACATTATCGAATCAAATCAATATTCAACCAATCCAGAAGGTGGACAGTTTTTCTTACGGATTGAATTCCACTGTCCCGACTTACCGAACAAATGTGACTTAATTCGAACTGAATTTAAATCCATTGCAGAGCAATTTCAGATGACCTATAAGATCATACAAGTGAGTCAAAAAAAGCGAACGGCTATTTATGTGTCAAAGGAGTCCCACTGCTTAATGGAGTTATTATGGGAATGGCAAAATGGTGATTTAGATACAGATATTGCACTTGTGATTAGTAATCATGAAGATTCAAGAGAGTTAGTCGAGTCTTTCGGCATTCCTTTCCATCATATCCCTGCTCATAAATCTATTCGTCAGGAAGTTGAAGCAAAGCAAATTGAACTCATGAAAAAGTACGATATAGATTTGCTTGTCCTAGCACGATATATGCAAATTTTAACACCACATTTTGTTTCACAATTCCCTAATCAAATCATTAATATTCATCACTCCTTCTTACCGGCCTTTATTGGAGCTTATCCTTATGAACGCGCCTATAATCGTGGTGTAAAGTTAATTGGTGCAACCTCCCATTATGTTACAGACGACTTAGATGAAGGTCCTATTATTGAGCAAGATATTGAACGAGTCGATCATCGAGACAATGTGCAAGATTTAAAAAACATTGGTAGAAAAATAGAACGCCGTGTCTTAGCACATGCTGTTAAGTGGCATTTAGAAGACCGTGTCATTGTTTACGGAAATAAAACAGTCGTTTTCCAATAATCTTTTACAAAACAAAGCCGCCAAAAGTGACTCAACACTTTTGGCGGTTCATTTATTGATTAACGTACTGCATTTTCAATTTGTTTCGTATAGAAGTAACGTACGATTAAATAATACACAATTTGAATAATCGCAAATCCACTTAAGACGATGATGGCATCTTGTGTTAAATTATAATCGAAAAATCGCGATAAAGCTGTTAAGGCAATGGCGCCATGAGCTAGTGCGACAACAATCGGTGTGAAAAACAGAATGGCTGTTTGTCGTGAAATAACTTGTCTCATTTCTTTAGCTGTTAAGCCAATTTTACTAATGGCTCTGAACTTTTGTTTATCTTCTTCCAAATCTTGGTAAAGTCGGAAATATAAAAAGCTTCCAGCTGACACGAAGAAGATAACCCCAATAAACAAGCCAACTAACATGATTGGGCTATAAATCATTTTAACCGAGTAAACCATAAAATCGATTGCCGTTACATTATATAAAAACTTCTCTTCAAGTTCCTCTCCTGCAGCAATCACATCATCTTCAGCTCCGTCCCTTACATTCCAATCAATAATGTAGCGAGACTCCATTGGATTTGGCAATTGCTCATATGTTTCATCACTTACAATATAGTATGCTGTTGCAGGCATAACCTGTGGTAGCACCGACTCTACATTTCGTTTTACAGGTAATGTTAATTCACTGTCCGCAAAGACAATTTCATCTAATTGTGGTGAATAGTAATATTCATTTACTTTTGGCTCGATTGCCTCACCTTGTGCGACCTCAACCGTCTCATAATTATTAAAGTCTGCATAAGTATTATAATCTGATTCTTTAATAATTAAAACAGACTCTTGCTCACCATTTGTAAATGAATAATAATTTAATTCCGCTTCAACCCGATCTAACGTTAACTGGTGATCTTTAAAGATAGCTTCAATTTTCTCTCCATCTTCTAAAGCTTCTTCTTTTGGTTCATCTTCAAAGCCTGCATAAGAAAATGAAGTCGGATTAGATTCAATCATTCCTTTTGTTAGAACTGTATTTAGACTCACTAATGTCCCAATCGCAGTAAAGGCAACTGTTGAGATTATGGCAACCATGAAAAAGACACGTGCATTATCTTTCATCCGATATGATAAATCAGAAAACAGAATCATATTCGTTTTTTTCCAAAATAGTGATTTCTTCATTTTTAAGCGACGGATAACAAAGACACTTAACTGTGTGAAAAATAAATAAGTTCCAATGGTTACAATAAAGACTACGGGAACAAGTGCTACAATAACACCTGTCCCTTTCACCGTAACCGAAACCCCATATCCAATTGCCAACAAAATAATTGAGAAGAGGACAAGGATAATCGAAAACTTCGGTTCGGATTTTCCCATTTTTTCACTTTTAATTAATTTTGTTAACTTATTCGTCCGCAAGACAAATGTTACAAAAATAGAAATAAAGAAAAACAAGACAATAAATGAAACAAATGTAATAAGAACGGCTTGCCATGGTAAGTAAAAGCTTAATGCTGCGTCTAACACTAATACGTTCTCAGCAACGAGTAATATCGCTTTTGAAAAAACAACGCCTAAACCAATTCCAAATAAAGTGGCGAACAAACCTATTAACATATTTTCTAAAAAAACCATTTTCCTTATTTGTCTGCTCGACATACCTTGAATAACAAGAATACCAAATTCTTTCTTTCGTGATTGTAAAAAAGAACTCATCGAATATAAAATAAAGAAAAATGAAAAGATATATATAATAGCCCCGGCAACCGACATGCCTTTCATCACATCTGAGCGGATATTCCCATCAATGAAAGCAGGGTGGAATGCAAAGTTAGCAAAAGTAAAAAATACCGTTACTGTAAATAAACTACTTAAAAAGTATGCGATATAAAGTCTTTTATTACGAAAGACATTATTAAAAGCGAACTGACGAAAGGTCATCTGCATCCCCTCCCATTAATGATAATGTATCAATAATTTGTTGGAAAAATAGTTGACGACTATCACCTTTATTAATTTCTGTATATATTTTTCCATCGCGGATAAAGATGACACGATCACAATAACTTGCTGCTTGTGCATCATGTGTCACAAGTAATGTCGTTGTTTTATTTCTCTCATTCATTAATGTCATCAGTTCCATAACATCTTTCGATGACTTAGAATCTAAATTACCTGTTGGTTCATCAGCTAAGACTAATTTCGGTTCGTGAATCATTGCACGAGCGACCGCAGCACGCTGCATTTGTCCTCCTGACACTTCATAAGTTCGCTTTTGTAAAATATGTTCAATACCTAACGTTTTCGCTAGTTCACGTGCTTTAGTTTGCATCTCTTTTACTTTTTTATTATCTAAAGTTAGGGGCAAAACAATATTTTCTTCTATCGTTAATGTGTGCATTAAATTAAAGTCTTGAAAGATAAAGCCTAATTCACGACGGCGAAACTTAGCTAAATCATTCTTTTTTAATTTATGAGGCTCTTTATCACCAATTAGAACTGATCCTGATGTCGGTTCATCAATCGTAGAAATGACATTTAAAAATGTCGTCTTTCCACTTCCTGACGGCCCCATAATACCAACAAATTCCCCTTCTTCTACATTTAATGATATATCTGATAATGCCTTAAATGGCACTTTACCTTCATATACTTTTGAAACATTGTTTACTTGTAACATGATATATTCCTCCTCAAATCGAATTACCTTTAGTTTACTATTCATCCTCTCTTACAAAAATCGAACTATCTTTCAGCTACCTTACATTACTGTAAGGTTTTCTGCCATAAAAAAATCATTAACTTTTCAAAGGTTATGTTCCTAGAAGTTAATGATCTTATTTAAATATAATTTCAACAGTCGTCCCATTACTACCATCCGAAATAATCCGAATCTCATGATTAAGGAATGTGCAAATTTCTTTTACGATATACAAACCGACGCCTGTTGACTCTCGTCGAAACTTCCGTCCATTCTCGCCTGTAAAAAAGGGTTCGAAGACTCTTTTTTGATCTTGCTTCGGAATACCGACCCCTTCATCACTTATTGCTATAACAGTTGTTTTTTGCCGTTTAAAAGTTGATAACTTAATGTACTTTCCATGCCCACTACTATATTTAACGGCATTATGAATAAGCTGCTCTAAGATGAAGTACAACCATTTCTCATCTGAGTAAACGATGCGCACATCCTCTGCAAGATCTAGTTCTGGCATCATCTTATTTCGAATAAATAAGCGTCGTTCTTCCTTTATAATTTGTCTGATCATTTTTTTAACATCAATGTTTTTCACGGAAAAATCATGTTCAATCGTACGTAGGCGAGCCATATGTAGCATCATGTCTAGGCCTTCTTTTAAACGACCCACTTCCTCTCGTAGTTCTGACGATAACGGTTCATCCGCTTCTTGAGCCATAAGTTCAATAACTGATAGTGGAGTCTTCATTTGATGGGCCCACAAGTCGACATAAGTCATATATTGTTCTTGTTTTGACTGCAGTAAAGTGACTTCTGTTTCATACTTTTTATATTGTATACGTAACATTTCCTGAATATGTTCTGGTAATGGATAATATCCTAAAAAGGACATGACTTCTTCCGACTTTTCAAGTTGTTCCACCTTTTTCAAGTAGAGGCGACGACGGGTCACTAAATAATAAAGCATATAAATAAAAGCGAGGAAAAAATGAACGAAAACAACATAAAGTAAAATATTTAAATCACGCATTTGTGCAAACCATAAAATGGTGAGCATAATCACACTTTGAACAAATTGTAAGGCGATAAATGAGCGGTGTTCACGTAAAAACAATTTCATCCATTCGTCCTCCTCTTTATTCATCAACCCGAAAACGATAACCAACACCTCTTACCGTTTCAATCGCATGGTCCATCCCTATACTTTTTAGTCTTTTCCTAACTCGGGTAATATTCACATTTAATGTATTCTCATCAACAAAAGCATTCTCGTCCCAGATTTTCTCTAATAAATCATCACGCCCAGCTACTTTAGGAAAACGGGTTAAAATTAGCTCCAAAATAAGCGCTTCATTTTTCGTTATATCTTCTACTTTATCTTCATATGTGAGCTGTAAACGTTCAGGATAAAGTTTTAACCCTGCTTGTTCAACAATACGTTCACTTTGATGCCTTGCATATTCACCATAGGCCCTTCTTAGCTGACTATTAATCTTCGCTAAGACAACTTCCGCGTGAAAGGGTTTCGTTATAAAGTCATCTGCCCCATTTTCTAAAGCCATAACTTGATCCATTTGCCCTGTACGTGCTGAGATGAAAATAACGGGACAAGTTGAGATTTGTCTAATTTGCCGGCACCAATAATAGCCATCAAAACTCGGTAAGTTGATATCCAGTAAAACAATATGGGGATCAAATGATTTAAAATCATTTAAAACTTTTTCAAACTGTTGAACTACAAATGTGTTGTAACCATATTTTTGAACGGCTTGCTCAAGTAAACTTGCTATTTTCAAATCATCTTCAACAATCATTACTTTATGCACGATTTACACCTCACATCTTTATTTAACATTTATTATATCATGATATACTATAATTAGTTTACATGCATTGAAGGGGTTTTTAAAAATGATAACTGTCCAAACTGACGGGGCAACAAATGAAAATCTTAGAAAAAGTGGCCTAGGTATCTTTATTAAACATGCGGAAGGACTTGATGAATATGCCATTCTACTGCCCTATATGTCAAATCATGAAGCTGAGTTTCAAGCTGTCGCTCAAGCTTTAAAGATATGTAACGAAAAATTTCCTAATGACATATTAGCCTTCCAGACAGACTCAAGAGTTGTCGTTGACAGTATTGAAAAACAATATACAAATAATAAGTTATTCAAACCTTTTTTAAAAAACATTTTGAAACGCTCTGAAAAGCATCCACATTTTTTTATTAAATGGATTCCAAACACTGAAAATAAGCGTGCTGATCAATTAGCAAAAAAAGCTATTTGCCCATAGGTGCAAATAGCTTTCCTTATTTATGATTTCCTTTTATATTGGCGTTTATGTTCTGTTATACCTGTCACGACCGTTCTTCCTAGGTCATCACTCGTATCTAAAGTAAGAGTTGAACCATCTGTCGGTAATGTTTGTTCAAACAATCTTTCATATTCACTAATTGTTACTTTTTTACGCGATGTAAACATCTTTTCATGTACATCTCTTAACTGTTGAGCTGCTTCAATGCTTTCTATCTTCCCAGAGAAAAACTCTCCTACAGCACCTGAGCCATAGCTGAACAAACCAATTTGGTCACCTACTTGTAAATCTTCTGCCTGTTCAAGCAAAGAAAGTAATGCCAAGTATAATGAAGCCGTATATATATTTCCAACCTTTCGGCTATATAAAGTACTCGTTTGATAATGTTTTTCAAGGCGTTCTTTCGTTTCATCTGATGCTTCGTCTAAAATTGTTCGTAAAGCTTTAATTCCCATTCTTGTGTAAGGTAAATGGAAACAGAGAGCTGTAAAATCATCTAAACTCTCATTTGTTTTTTCTTTATATTGCTTCCAAGCATCATTAAAAAATTCAATGTACTGCTCATTAGAGTATTGACCATCTACATAAGCAACATCTGAATATGTTGGACGCCAAAAATCCATTATATCACGTGTAATGTAAGCACTGTGATCGTTTAATGAAAGTACTTCTGGGTCTTTACTAATTAAAAGCGCAAGCGCCCCCGCCCCTTGTGTGACTTCACCTGCTGTATTTAAACCATATCGCGCAATGTCTGATGCTAAAACAAGCACCTTTTTATCCGAATTTAAAGCAACATGTCCTTTCGCTAATTGCAAGGCAGCTGTTGCCCCATAACAAGCTTGCTTCAATTCAATTGAACGAACAGCATCATTTAAACCTAATAATTTCTTGACGTAAACTGCTCCAGCTTTTGATGCATCGATTCCTGATTCAGTCCCAAACATGACAAAATCAATTGCTTCTTTGTCTTCTTCAGTTAAACATTGTAAGGCAGCGTTAGCGGCTAATGTAACTGGGTCTTGTGTGACTGGTGCTAATGCCATTTCATCTTGCCCAATACCAATCTTAAATTTTCCTGGATCTTCGTCTCTAGCATGTGCTAAATCTTCCATATCTACATACAAATGTGGTGAATAAAACCCTATTTTATCTATCCCTATTTTCATGTAAATCTCCCTTACTCCCATAATTTATAATATCTCTGTTATTTTCTCATAGATTAAAGCCTTTTAAAAGAAAACACATCACAATCATGACTTTCGCATAATAAATGTCATATGTCTTCCTGCCTGTTTATCTTCTCGATAAGAAAAACCTGTCTCACTATCCATAGTACATGTAGAATCAATGTGAATATGCTCTTCTTTAATGCCTGACCTCATACATTGAGCTTTAACAACTTGCTGATTATCAATAAAATACTTTTTGCGGCTCGCATCATAGCGAATCCATTGATCAGCATATTGTAATTGCTTAAATAAAAGCATCACATCTTCATCCACTTCAAAATTACGTTGACTTAAACAGGTGCCAATGTAAACGTGACAGCTATCACTATTTAAACTATGTTCTTTCATTAAATGTGTAAATAATTTCTCTGTTATAGACTGGATGCTCCCCTTCCAACCTGAATGAATCGCGCCAATGATATTTGTTGACTCATCGTAGAAAACAAGAGGAACACAGTCGGCCGTGAAGCTCGTTAAAACAAGATCCGCTTCTTTTGTATAAAGTGCATCGACATCTTCAATGGCATCATCTATTGACCATGCCCCTCTCCCTTTATCCTCTTCCATCACTTGATAAAAACGATCACTATGCGTTTGGTTTGCACAAACAAAATCATTTAATGTGACACCTATTGCTTCAGCTAATTGTTTTCGATTGTCAATGACTGCCGCCTCATTATTACTCACATGTAAGCCCATATTGTTTTTTTCTTGGTAAGCATCATCTTTTAATGACACACCAGCTATAACAAGTTCATTATTAATAATCGTTTGAAAACTCACATTTTCCCTCTTTCTTAAATATGTATTTCGATATTCGATTCTTTCTTGTAGGTTTCAATATGCTCGCCAACTTGTTCAATCGATTTATTGACTTCAATTGACTCTTTTAAGCGACTTTTTGCACTATCGTAGTCTGGCAAGTCTTCTTCTGTTTGTTCAGCTGTTTCTTCATACAACTCTTTAATCTCATCTTCAGTGACGTCAACTTCAATAAACTGATCAATATATTCTTTTCGAACTTTTTCTAAGCGGATTTGATTACCGATTTGTTCATCACTATAGTTAAATTTATTCACTAATTCTTGATAGCCATCTTCATCTAATTTCTTCAGACGCTTGACGTCTTCTTCTGCATCATGAACCGTCGTATCAATTCCTTTTTCTTCTGCCAATTGTAAAAACAACTCATTATTGACGATTGTTTCTAATGCTCTATCTTTTAAGTCTTCCTTCGACATTTTCGGTTTTTCTTCTTTACGTTCATCTATTGTCTTCACTTGTAAATAAACATCATTGTAAGTTTTGCCATTTACCTCTTTTCCGTTAATCGACAAAACAGTTGTTTCATCTGATACTTTCTCATCTTCATCAACAGTTACCTCTGGATATTCAACTGCTGCATTACTACTACAAGCCGTTAAAACAGCTAGTAAAAATATTGTGAAAATTAACGTCAATTTACGCATTTACTTACCCCACCTTTAAATAATCACTTCTTATTATAACATGATATAAGGAGAACAAATACTAATTTAAACATAAAAAAAGCTGTTAGGTCGACCTAACAGCTTTCATTTCTTTATTCAAATACAGGTTCGATTTCTTTTACCATTTCAGATACTGAAATAAGGCCGCCCCCTGATAAATACCAGAAGTCTGGATCTAAATAAATAATCTTGTCATCCTTATAAGCATTCGTACGTTCTGTTAATTTATTCTCAACGATTTGTTTAGCTACTTCTCCTTCACCAATCGCTGCACTTCGGTCAATAACAAACAACATGTCTGGGTTTGTTTCCGCAACATATTCAAATGTCACATTTTGACCATGTGTTGAAACTTCTATTTTATCATCAGCAGGATTAATCCCAAAGACATCATGAATAATCCCAAAACGTGAACTTGGTCCATATGCTGAAATCTTATCATCATTAGCTAAAACAATTAAACCATTTTTATCAGCTTCAGCTGCTTTTTCTTTTAATCCGTCAATTGAGCTTTGAATTGCTTCAAGCTCCTCTTCAACTTCATCTTCTTTTTCAAAGATGTCACCGACGATACGTGTGTTTTCTTCAAAAGAATCCATATACCTACTTGTATCAACGCCTAAATATATAACTGGACTCAACTCACTCAGTTGGTCATATAAATCAGATTGACGCCCTGAAATAATAATTAAGTCTGGATCAATTTCAGCTATTTTCTCAAAATCTGGTTCTTTTAAGCTTCCAACGTTTTCATATTCATCACCTTCATATTTTTCTAAATATGATGGAATGTTTACTTGGGGAACAGCTGCTACATCAATATCTAATTTATCCAATGTATCTAAGATCCCAAAATCGAAAACGATAACCTTTTCAGGATTAACTGGTACATCCGTCTCTCCTAACTCATGAGTGACAGTAACCATTTCTTTATCTTCATTATTGTTACTATTATCATTATTCCCACATGCAACTAAAACAACTGATAAAATCAGAATTAAACTACTTAATATTATTTTTTTCATTTTTAATCTCCTAAAGGTTAAAAGTATACGCAAATACGCTGGTTATCGACTTCTTTTATTTCGATATCCATGTCATAAATTTCTTTTAAGACACAAGAGTCAATCACATCACATGTACGACCTTGCTTTACAATTCGACCATCTTTTAAAGCGACAATTTCATCTGAGTAACATGATGCAAAGTTAATATCATGAATGACAATGACAATTGTTTTCCCTAACTCGTTGACGAGACGTCGTAAAGTTTTCATAATTTGAACGGCATGACGCATGTCTAAATTGTTTAAGGGCTCATCTAATAAAATATACTCTGTATCTTGAGCCAATACCATGGCAATATAAGCACGTTGCCTTTGTCCACCACTTAATTCGTCTAAATATTTATCTTGTATATCTTCTAACTCCATATATTCAATCGCTTCATCAACCTTAATCCAATCATCTTTTTTCAATTTTCCTTTTGAATATGGAAAACGACCAAATGAGATCAATTCGCGTACTGTTAGTTTCACGTTCATCGTATTCGATTGTTTCAAGATAGAGATTTTTTTAGCCAGCTCACTTTCCTTTGCTTTACTAATATCCTCTCCATCGATCGTAATAATCCCCTCATCTTTTGCAATCAAACGGCTCACCATTGAAATCAATGTACTTTTCCCAGCACCGTTCGGTCCGATGAATGATGTAATTTTCCCTTTCGGAATCGTAACAGATACATCTTCTATAACAGGTCTATTATTATACGACTTGAAAACACCTTTAATATCTACCATGATCGATTCTCCTTTAGTAATAAATATATGAAGTAAACTCCGCCAACAAAGTTAATGATAACACTAATTGTTGTCTGGAATGAAAATATGCGCTCAACGATAATTTGTCCACCAACTAGTGCAATAATACTAATGCAGACAGACGCAATGATTAAGTATGAGTGACGATATGTCTTTAAAAACTCATAAGTTATATTGACAACGAGTAGCCCTAAAAAGGTAATTGGACCTATTAAAGCTGTTGCAATTGATATTAAGATCGCAACGATAATAAGGAGGCGTTTAACAACATAATCATAAGGAACACCTAAATTTGTCGCATGATCTTTTCCTAATGCTAAAACATCTAAATATTTATAAAATCGTAAAAAATAAATACAAACTACGATAATGAGACCTATTGATAAATAAACCAAGTTTGTATTAACGTTATTTATACTAGCAAACATCTTATCTTGAGCAATCATAAATTCATTTGGGTCAATTAAGACTTGCATGAATTCAGTAAAGCTCGAGAAAAATGTACCGCAAATCATCCCAATTAATAAGAGAAAATATATGTTATTCCCTTCTCCTCTGAATAACAGTTGATAAAAGAGAAGTGAAAAGACAACCATAATACCAATTGATAGTAAATAATTTATATTACTATTCATTAAAACGAGAGACCTAGAACCAAAAATAAAAATAATGAATGTTTGTGTTAATAAATAGAGTGAATCTAAACCCATAATGCTTGGCGTCAAAATTCGGTTATTTGTAATCGTCATAAATATCGTCGTTGAAAAAGCAATAGCTCCGCCAGTTAAAACGATGGCAACGACTTTAATAATTCGGCGCGGTAAAATATAACTAATATTACCTGTTAAGTTATAAAATATATATAGGAGCGACAGCGCGATTGTAATACCGATTAGAATAAATGTCTTTTTCTTATAATCCATAGCGTTTTCTCCTTAGAAGTAAGTAAATAAATATCCCACTTCCAATAACACCAACAGTTAAATTAATTGGTATTTCATATGGATATATAATGAATCTTCCAATCATGTCGCATACTAATACAAAACCTGCTCCTAATAAGGCCGTATGTAAAATATTATTTTTCAAGTGATCGCCTTGATAGATTGTTACAATGTTCGGAATAATTAACCCTAAAAATGGGATAACACCAACAGATAATACGACTGAAGATGTAATAAGTGCACTTAAAACAAGACCAATATTAACAACTTGTCTATAATTTAAGCCTAAGTTTTTTGAAAACTCTTCTCCCATCCCTGCAATCGTAAATTTATTTGCATAAATATAGCCGATAATTAAAGTCGGTATACTAATATACAGCAATTCGTAATTTCCAGTCATCACCATTGAAAAGTCACCTTGCATAAATGACGTCATATTTTGAATTAAGTCATTTTTATAGGCAAAAAAAGTACCTAGTGAACTAATGATACTACCGAACATTAATCCAACTAGAGGGATGAATACTGGATCTTTAAACTTAATATTTTCTAATAACTTCATAAAAATGAAGGTTCCAATTAAAGCAAAGCCAAAAGAAATTGATATTTTAACTAATGGACTTGCTGTTGTAAATAACATTAATGATACGAGTACCCCAACACGTGCGGCATCTAATGTTCCCGCTGTCGTTGGCGAAACGAATTTGTTTTTACTGAGTTGTTGCATGATTAAACCTGCAATACTCATACTCGCACCTGCAATTAGAATACTAATTAATCGTGGTAAACGACTGACTAGCATCACTTCACGTTGTTCTTCTGTCATTGAGAAAATATCCATTGGCGATATATTTGCAACCCCTAAAAACAAGGAGGCAATCGATAAAACGATTAAACTAATAACTAAATAACGTAACTTCATTATATTGATTCTCTCTTTATCATCATTATTATTAACAACTCTCTCTAAATAAGAATGAGATTCATTATCAATTAGGTTCTCAATAAGAATTATAGCACACCTATTTTTGTATTGCAAAATGAAATGATACAAAAATAAAAGATAAATGAGTATCATCTAATTCCTATACTCATTTATCTTTTATAAGACTTATCATTCATGATAATTCACAGTCGTCGCCTGTACAAAAGCTATGTGTTTTTGTTCCTACATTTTCGAGTGACGATGGACGATGGCCTTCTTGCTCCCAGACTTCATATAAGGTTTCTAAAAAAGTACTAACAGGTTGTGCACCGACTAAAGCATACTGTTCATTGATAATGAAAAAGGGCACACTATCAATACCTAAATCTTCTGCCAGTTCAATATCTTCTTTAACAGATCGATTAAAACAGTTCATTGATAATGTTTCTTCAACATGCTCTATATCTAATTGCAATTCCCTCGCTAATTGTTTCAACGTTTCTTTCTCACCGATATGGTAACAATCATTAAAATACCGTTCAAAAACTAAATCAACAAATTCCTTTTCCTTGCCTTCCTTTTTGGCTAATTTCGTTAGCCGATGCACATCATTTGTCAATGTATAATACATCTTTTCCAATTTAAGAGATAAGCCAACCCGGCTAGCTTCTTCCTCAATTTGGACAATCACATCTTCATGACATCCACTCGTCTTTTGCTCATATTTGTGTAACATGGCCTCTTTCATTGTTGTTGCTTCATGAAAAGGTAACTCCTGATCTAATTGAAAGCTATAATATTGAACTGTTACACAGTCTTTATATGTAAATTGCTTTAATGCTTGTTCAAAATTTACTTTACCTATATAACAAAATGGACATGTAAAATCTGACCATATTTCTACCTTCATCCTCATTGCACCTCTTCAAAAAATCATTCTCGCTTCATTCATTTGTTACAAGGTATTTTAACATACTTCAAATGCCCTAAAGTAATGATATGCCTATGTTTTTAAGAATAAAAAAACATGAGAAAATATCCTTTATTTTCTCATGTTTCCACATTCTCAATTAAATTTTATATAGAGGTCATTTTCTCAATTAAATTTATTCATCTAATAAATTTCTACCCATAATTGACACACGTTTCGTATTTTGTAGTTCAGTAAGATTTTGAGCTCCGATGCCAAACATGGTCATTTTTAATTCAAATTCAATTTGTTCCATCACTTTCATAACCGCTTCTACTGATTCTGTTGCCGCTTGTAAGAGAGAACGCGCAAAACCAACAAGATCTGCTCCGATCGTTATTGCCTTTGCAGCATCAACACCTGTTTTCATACCACCTGATGCAACGATTGGTGCTTTAGGTAATTTACTTTTCACTGAGACGATACAATCTTTCGTCGGCAGTCCCCAATCATTAAAGGCCTCAGCTGCTGCCTTTCGTAAAGCATCTTCTGATCTTAATTTCTCAACTTGACTCCAAGAAGTTCCACCTGCACCAGCAACATCAATATATGAAACACCTGCATCATATAATTTTTCAGCAACTGTTCCATCAATACCAAAGCCTACTTCTTTTGCACCAACAGGTACGGAAAGCCCTTTACAAACTTCTTCAATCTTTGGTAGTAAGTCTTTAAAGTTTAAGTCCCCACCATCTTGAACAACTTCTTGTAAACTATTTAAATGTAAAACGAGTGAATCTGCACCTGTACGGTCAACAATTTCTTGACATTCTTTTAAGCCATATCCGTAATTAAATTGGACCGCACCTAAATTAGCAATCACTGGTACTGTTTTAGCATATTCACGAATGAGAAAGGACTCTTCATGTGCAGTTGATTCTAAGAGTGCACGAGTTGAGCCTAAACCAATTGCCCAGCCTTTTTCTTCAGCTGCAAGCGCTAAGTTCTTATTGATCTCAGTTGCTAAATCTGACCCACCTGTCATTGAACTGACTAAAAATGGCGCCTTTAATGGTTTATTTAAAAAACTTGTCTCTAGCGAAATATCATGAAAATCAATTTCTGGCAAAGCATTATGGATAAAAGAAATGCCTTCTAAGCCTGTCGTCTTATTTACACCTTCAACAGCATCTGTCAAACAAAGACGAATATGTTCTGTTTTCCGTACATTAATATCTTTTTCCAATCTGATACACCTCGTTTTACCTATTTTTTATCGTTACTTCCATTCTAAAGCTAATACTTTTATATTGAAAGAAAATTGAATAGGCTGATAAAGTTTGCAATATTATTTTTATTTTCTGTATTGACAGATAATTTAATAAAAGTTATAATACATTCATCAATTCAATATTGAGCTAAGGCAATGATTGGAACTAGTAGATAGTTAATCAACTTTTAGGGAGCTAGTGGGTAGTGAAAACTAGCAGTTAATTTCTATTGAACTCATCCAAGAGCTGATTCTTCGAAGGAATAGTAGAAGAATTCGGTTTTCTACCGTTATATGGATAAACAGTGATAGCTGTTGAAAATGAGTGGGTTATGATAGTAACCAATTAGAGTGGTACCACGAGAATATAATCTCGTCTCTACAGATTTGTAGAGATGGGATTTTTTTATTTTAAAATATTTTATCACATAAAGGAGCATGCAAAATGGAAAACAGTAATAAATATACAAGAGGGTATTTTATGCCACCTGTTGAAAGCTTAGATTGGACAAAAAAGGAGTACATTTCAGAACCACCTATTTGGTGTAGTGTCGACTTAAGAGATGGAAACCAAGCCTTAATTATTCCAATGAATTTAGAAGAGAAACTAGAATATTTCAAAATGTTAGTTGATATTGGCTTTAAAGAAATTGAAGTCGGTTTCCCTGCTGCATCAGAGACTGAATTTAATTTTCTGCGCCGTTTAATTGAAGAAGATCTTATTCCAGATGATGTTACCATTCAAGTATTAACTCAGGCGCGTGAACATATTATTAAACGTACTTTTGAAGCTTTAGAGGGTGCAAAGGATGCTGTTGTCCATGTATATAACTCAACATCTGTCGCACAGCGAGAACAAGTTTTCCGTAAATCGAAAGAAGAAGTTGCACAAATTGCTGAAACAGGTGCTCGACTATTACAAAAATACGCTGACCAAACACCTGGTCACTTTACCTTTCAATATTCACCGGAGAGTTTTACAGGAACGGAAGTTGAATATGCGCTTGAAGTTTGTAATCGTGTCATTGATATTTGGGAGCCGAGTGAAAATAAAAAAGTTATCATTAACTTACCAGCTACCGTTTCTATGTCGATGCCACATGTCTATGCAAGTCAAATCGAATATATGAGTAAACATTTAAACCATCGTGAACATGTTATTTTATCTGTTCATCCACATAATGACCGTGGAACAGGAGTTGCTGACACAGAACTAGCAATGTTAGCAGGAGCAGATCGTGTTGAAGGGACGATGTTTGGTAATGGAGAGCGTACAGGTAACGTTGATATCGTTACACTCGCTTTAAATATGTTCTCCCACGGCATTGATCCACAATTAGATTTCTCTAATATCCGCGACATTATCGCTAAACATGAACGCTTAACACGTATGCGTGTACCAGAGAGACAACCATATGCAGGTGAGCTTGTCTTCACTGCTTTCTCAGGTTCACACCAAGATGCGATTGCAAAAGGAATGAACTGGCGAGCGGAAGATGAACGAGCACATTGGACGGTTCCTTATTTACCAATTGATCCACTTGATATCGGTCGTGAATATGAAGGAGATATTATCCGAATTAATTCACAGTCTGGTAAAGGTGGCGTCGCTTATATTTTACAACAGTCCTATGGGATTGAGTTACCGGTTGAAATGCGAGAAAGCTTTGGTTATGAAGTAAAAGATGTTTCTGATAAAGGACATAAAGAACTTAAGCCTGAAGAAATCTACGATATCTTTATGGACCGATATGTCAATATCAATTCACCTGTTGAATTTATTACATTTGACTATTCTAGAAACGGATCATATGATACGACTCTATCCATGAAAGTAGACGGAGAAGAAGTCAGTTGTCGTGGTGAAGGAAACGGTCGTTTTGATGCGGTATCAAACGCTTTAAAGAGTTATTTCAACATTGAATTTACTGATTTAGTTTATAAAGAGCATGCCTTAACAATTGGATCAAGTTCACAAGCAATATCTTTTGTTGGCTTCCGTGGAAAAGATCGTAACGTTTATTGGGGAAGTGGCGTTGACACAGATATTATTGAGTCATCTGTTAAAGGACTCTTTAGCGCTATCAATAAAATGTTCGCTCAGGAAAGAGATGGAGCAACTGTTTAAAGTCTATAAGAATATGGCAAAAAGCCTTTTGCCATATTCTTTTTTTATTTGAGCGGTTCGTGTATAATAGCTTGTTAACATGGAAAATATTAGGTGATATCATTTGTTACAAACTAAATCATTAAATCGATCAACCGTATGGAGTTTAAATATCTTTAACTTCTTTTTATTCGGATCAGTAGGTGCACTCATGACCTACTTCCCGGCTTACTTTCAATCAATTGGGGTAAGTTCCTTCTTTATTGGATTAATTATGGCAGGCGGACCCTTCATTTCAATATTAGCCAATCCTTTTTGGGGATATATTAGTGATAAGCTACAAAATATTAAACGAATTATTATGATTATGAGTTTTTGCAGTTTGTTAATCGTCCAGTTCGTCTTTATGTTTGATCAACTGTCTATTATGATTGCAATTATGCTCGTTTTTTTCTTTTTCAATAACTCAATTATTCCCCAAAGCAATAGTTTAATCTTCAATACTATTGAAGGAACAACATACAAATTCGGTTACTTTAGAATGTGGGGCTCACTTGGCTGGTCTATCATGGTCATGCTGGCTGGATTTACCTTAGATAAAATCGGTATTCACAATTTATCAATTGTCTTTTCTATCATTCTCATCGTTGCTTTAATATCAACGATTAAATTGCCCCAAGGGCGTGTTGAAGGGACGGAAAAACCAGAAAAAGGAGCTTACCGTAGACTTATCTTAAGTAATAAAATCTTTTTAGCTTTTATTTTTCTTGGTGTACTCATCTCAGTCCCAAATGCTATTAACCAAACTTTCTCAACCTTATACATTTTACAATTAGGAGGTTCAGAAGTTCACATCGGCTGGAATGCTTTCATTATGGCAGCCTTTGAAATTCCCGTTTTTCTTTTATTAGATCGCTATTTAAAACAAGAAGTAAAAATAATGTTGCGTATGATTATTCTCGTAAGCTTCTTATTCGTCTTACGTTGGGTCCTCATGTCTATTGCAGCGTCACCTGTCCAAATTGTACTCATCCAAATATTACACTCCGTCACATTTGGTGGTTACTTTTATATTGGGACCACTTTAACAGCAAAAATGATCCCCCTACAATTTCGCGCAAGTGGTCAAGCTCTTTTTGCGATTACTTGGGGCGGTTTATCAGGACTTATTGCAGGGACGACCGGTGGATTAATGTTCGACTCACTTGGTCCAAGCACCATGTATATGATTACAACATGTATCGCCCTTGTCGGTACGATTGGATTTATCTTTTTATATCGTTACGCAAAAAAGCATGCCAATTAATCTTGGCATGCTTTTTCATGTTTCATCATCTGTATGAATATCGTTCCCCTCATCAATCCACTGCTTAAAACCACCTGCAAATATTTTCACCTGATTCATACCCGCTTCTTTTAAAGCAACAAAATTCAAACAAGCACTCGTTCCCGTACCACAAGAAACAATGACTTCTTCCGCATCTTGAAGAGGTGAAAAATGTTCCACAAGCGCTTCTCGATCTTTCCAAACCCCATGTTCCAACACATCTTTTGACATATAGTTTTTAGCGCCTGGAATATGACCTGCTCGTTCATACTTCGGCTCTTTTTTTCCAATATAACGTTCATAACCACGTGAGTCGATTAAGACAGAATCCACCTTATCCATCTTCTCCTTAATCTCAGCTATTTCTACATCCACTTCCGGACGAAGGCGCGGTGAATATTGGACAGGAGGAAGGAAGAATTGATCTGACGTCACCTCTCCACCAAGATTGTGCCAGGCAGCTATACCTCCTTGCAGGATTTGCATCTTTTCATGCCCAAGATAATAAAGCGTCACCCAAGCTTTAGCCGCTAAGCGATTTGAACCATCATCATAGATGACAAGATCCGTTTGCTCGTCAACCCCAACTTCCCCTAACACCTGAGCGAGTTCGCTTGGTTTTGGGAAAAATCTCCCTTCGCCTGAAAATGCCGATGGCTCGATAGATTGGGCTCCCTTAATATGACCTTCATTAAATTCGTCTTGCTTTCGAACGTCGAGTACTAGGACTTGATCTATAACATCTTTCAACTCTTTAGCCCTTATAAAATAAGACATTTACTTGCCCCCCTTATATAAGTCACAGTCTTTTGTATGATCATTCACTATACCTACTGCCTGCATAAATGCATAACAAATAACCGGTCCAACGAATGAGAACCCTTCTTTTTTCAATGCTTTGCTCAACTGCTTTGACAAATCCGTTTGTGCAGGAACTGCCTCATGTGAAGACCATTCATTCACAATAGGGAGTTCTTGATCAATGATGAAACGTAAATAAGCATGGAATGAGCCATATTTTTCTTGAATAGCTAGAAAGGCTTGCGCATTTTTTATAGTTGATTCAACTTTACGTCTGTTCCGGATAATCCTCTCATTAGATAGGAGTTCCTTTATTTTAAGCTCGTCATACTTGGCCACTTCCCTTGGATCAAAATAATCAAAAGCCTTCTGATAATGATGGCGTCTTTTTAAAATAGTTAGCCAAGAGAGCCCAGCTTGAGCGCCCTCCAAGGTTAACATTTCAAATAAGTAATGATCATTTGTAAATTGATTAAATTGGCCCCATTCTTCATCATGATATTTGATATAAATTAAGTCTTCTGTTACCCAATCACAACGCTTCATCTCTCTGTTTCATCTTTCGTTTCGAGCTCATTGTCATCATAAGAAATCCAGTCACTAAAGCTACCAGGATATAGCTTAACATTATTAAAACCTAGAGACTTCAAAGCCATAATATTTGGACAAGCCGATACACCTGAACCACATGACACGACAATCTCCTTCTTATCACTTAGAGGAGCAAAATGTTCTTTTAAGGAAGCCTCATCTTTAAACTTTCCGCCTTCCATCACATCAGCCCAAAAATAGTTGTGTGCTCCAGGAATATGACCTGCTTTTTTATATAAAGGCTCTTCTTGACCTAAATAGCGCTCATAACTTCGCGAGTCAATAACAACCGTATCCTTCGAATGATGATTCTTGACCTCTTCCATTGTAACTGTCCCTGTGAAATGATCATGAGCCTTAAATGTACCAGCTTCAATTTCAGGCTCTTCATTCGATACTGGATAACCACTTTCTAACCAAGCTTTATAACCACCCTCTAAGACATATACAGATGAATGTCCTAAGGCATCGATCATCCAGAAACACCGAGCCGCAAACATACCAGCCCCATCATCATAAATAAGAACGGGTACATCGTTAGAAACACCTGCTTTTTCAAGTTTTTTAACAAAAACATCTACTTCCGGTAAAGGATGGGACCCGCCATGCTTCTGTACATCCCCTGATAAATCGCTCTCTAAATCAAAGAATACAGCATTCGGAATATGGTGTTCTTCATATAATAAACGTCCTTTTGCCTTATCTTGCAAATTAGCTCGAACATCTATAATAGCAACCTGCTTACCTGTTTCTAGCATGTGCAAAAGTTCATCAACTGTTAACATATATTTCATTCTTTAACACCTCTTCTTTTTTCTTTATTTTATCATATTTTTTCTTTGTTTAAATGAAGAATCATATTATATTCGATATCAATATTCCTTTGGTCAATCATCCCACTTAATAAAAACAAGTCAATCGTCCACCATATATAAAATGCGACATATAAAAAGATAGCAAATAAGAGAAAGATTATACCCGTGTATACTGAAGAAGACAAAAGAATCGGTACTAAAAATAAAAGTAAATTAATAAAGCCCATAAAAAATAATACAGCCATCCCAATACCAGACCCCCTGTGCCCGGCATAAATACGATGTAGCCCGAAACAACTTAAAAAAATAAGAAATAAGTATGCAATCACTTTATTTTTGCGCTTGTTTTCCATCATACTTTCAAGCTTTGCAAGGTCATCTAAAGACAGCTTCTCTTTTAATTCTAAGTTACGAACAAATGTAGACATAAGAGTTCACCTTTTCTCAACTTCCATTTTCCTTTATACTTAAATTATATCATAAGAAAACAAAGGAGTTTTTTCAGTGAAAGAAAAATTAATCAAGCGTCTTACAAGCTATGCAAAAATTGATACACAATCAGATGAAGCATCTACAAAAGTGCCAACAACAGAGGGACAGCTCCTTCTTGCAGAGAATCTCGTCAAAGAATTAACTGCTATCGGCATGTCCGAGGTTACAATAGATGACAATGGCTATGTCATGGCGACATTACCTGCAAATACAAATAAAACGGTGCCTACTATCGGCTTTTTAGCCCACCTCGATACAGCAACTGATTACACAGGCAAAGACGTCCAGCCACAAATTCACCATCAATACGATGGGAAGGAAATTGTTTTAAATGAAGCAAAACAAATAACAATGGACCCAAGCGACTTTCCTGAGCTGAAGAACTATATCGGTCATACTTTAATGACAACAGACGGAACAACACTACTTGGTGCCGATAACAAGGCTGGTATTGCAGAGATTATAACAGCCATGGAATATTTGATTGAGCACCCTGAGATTAAACATGGGAAAATCCGAGTTGCCTTCACCCCTGATGAAGAAATCGGGCGCGGTCCTCATCATTTTGATGTTGAAGCCTTTTCGGCTGACTTAGCATACACAGTTGATGGCGGCCCATTAGGTGAACTGCAATATGAAAGCTTTAACGCGGCTGCAGCTAAGTTATTCATTAAAGGAAATAACGTCCATCCAGGTACTGCCAAAGGAAAAATGATTCACTCTGTGAAAATTGCCCAGGAAATAATGAATGCACTACCTGTTCATGAAGCGCCTGAATTTACTGATGGTTATGAAGGGTTTTATCATCTCATTGACATAAAAGGCTCTACTGAAGAAACGGAAATGTATTATATTATTCGTGACTTTGATCGTCATGCATTCCAAGATAAAAAGCAGACTTTAAGGCAAATAACAGAACAATTAAATGAAAAGTATGGAAAGGAGCGTATTTCTTTAACTATTGAAGACCAATATTATAATATGCGTGAAAAAATTGAAGAGAAGATGGAAGTTGTCGACATCGCAAAAGAGGCAATGACAAACTTACAAATCAAACCAATCATTGAGCCAATTCGTGGTGGAACAGATGGTTCACAGCTTTCCTTCATGGGCTTACCTACACCGAACATTTTCACTGGTGGTGAAAACTTCCATGGGAAGAACGAATTTATTTCCATTGAAAATATGGAGAAATCAACTGATGTCATCATTGAAATATGTCGTCTCTTCGAAATGAAGGCTTCAAAGTAAAAGAAAGACCTAACAGATAGCGAGGCAATCAGATCATGAAAAAGCAAGTGCCCCTTTCAATGAGGGGCACTTGTTTTATTTAGTTACTTTATTTGCTTGTAATACAGAGTGGATTAAATGCATAGGGGAATTTTCAAAGAAGGTTAAATAGTGCATTTTATGTCGCTTAGGTAATAACATCTTTCGAATATCACGCGGTGTATACCCTTCTGCATCTAATTTAATGATTTCTTTTTCTAAATGGAGTAAATAATCGAGTTTTTCTTGAATCAATTGCCTTCCATTCTCTAAAATCCCAATATGCGAACAAAAGTAAACATCGAAATCAAGCTCTAACATACGTTTTAACGAGTCAACTGTCGGTTGAAAAGACTCAAAGGCAAACATACTTTTAGGTCTTGAACTCACATAGAGATCACCGCCAAATAACCACTTCTTTTCACGATTGTATAAAACAATATGGTCGTCGGCGTGACCTGGTGTATGAATTACATCCCAAGTATATTTCTTTGTTCGAATTTGCTGAGAAATTGGCTCAGCTTGAAAAGGCTCGTTTACTCCCCAAAAAGTTTTACGATAAAAAGGAATGTTTAATTTTCCTTCACACAATTGAACACCTTTCTCATGCATATAAATCGGTAACTCATATTGATCTTGTATATATTTTGCTAAACCTGTGTGATCTTCATGATGATGTGTAATAACGACTTGTTCAACATCCCATCTCCGTAACAGATCATTCATCTCACTCTTCTTCTTCATCGGTCCTGTGTCTATCAATAAACCATCAATTGAAAAGACATTCACGTGCATTTTCTGTACACCAAATGCCACCGTTAATCGGGCCATTTCCAAATCGTCATATCTTTCTAGTTGCAACTTTCTTCCACCTCGTTATATTAAAACGGTTTTAACACCATTAATGCAATAATGACAACGAATAAGATATTCGTAATCCGTTCATAAAAAAACAAATCATCTGCTAAAGGATAATAATCGTCTGGAATCTTTTCACCTTCGACTTCTGCTAACATCTTTTTAATTGGCTTTGAGCGCGGGGATAAAATGACTGGTCCTGCTCCTAAGGCAATCATATATAAAATAAAGCTTATAATATACCAGCCTTGTTTTAACAAGATTGGATTCAATACGGCCATTAATAAACCGGTCAA
>DATGTP010000036.1:0-13940 GCA_035301825.1 Pseudogracilibacillus sp.
ATGACTTGATTGAAGCTGTTTTACATGAACAATTTCACCCGAATGTCCATCAACTTGAACATTGAAATCTTTCCCTTCAAATTGCAAATCGACTGTATAAATAGCATGTTTATTTTTACGCATTAAAGTAACATCCTTAATATCACCTGGATATTGCTCTAATACAATACTATGCACATCATCACTTGTTAAACTTGGCTTCTTTTTTGCTACATCAGACTGATAAATGCCAATAACAAAAGCAAGTATTAAAATGGCGCCACCTACACTATATAACCATTTTTTTTGCAAGCTACTCTCCTCCTAGGTCATCATTACATCCTATTATAAAGACACGATGTAACAATTGCCTTTGAATATCATTAGAATTTGATGAGAATGTTTATTTCCCAGGGAGAACAAGTGTAAATGTTGTCCCTATTTTGTCATCACTCAAGACGGTTAAGCTTCCCTGATGTTGTTGGACAATTGCTTTTGCTATCGCTAAGCCTAAGCCTGTCCCCCCATCCTTACGTGCTCGTGCTTCATCAATGCGGTAAAAACGATCAAAAATATGTTCTTGGGCTTCCTTCGGAATGCCCTTTCCGTCATCATGAATCGTTACTTTAATATTATCTCCATCATATTGTACATAAAGGTCTATCGCTTCCCCACCATATTTAATCGCATTATCGATTAAAATATAAATAACTTGCTCAAGCTTGTCTTTTGCACCATAAGTTAAGACATTTTTATGAACGGGCGTAAATTGTAAAGTTTTCCTTGTCATCCCATGGAAACGTCGCATCGTGCGCTCACAAAGTTCATCCATATAAAACTCTTCATATGGCACTTCCTCTTCACTTCGAGCTAAAATTAACATTTGCTTTACTAAGTTCTCCATCCGGTCTGCTTCCGAATCAATCGCTTCAATTGATTCTTTCTTTAAGGCTGGATTGGCCGCACGTCTTTTCATTAATTGGGCATAACTTTTTATAATGGCTATCGGCGTCTTTAATTCATGTGATGCATCTGATACAAACATTTCTTGTTTTTCAAAGCTTTCTTGTAGACGATCAATCATTCGATTAAAGGTGATTCCCATTTCATATAACTCATCTTTTGAACGGTTTTTCAAATTAATTTTTTGCCAGGTTGCATCCTCTTCATTTCGGCGCATCGTATCAATCAATTGTTGAATTGGTTTTAATATTGTTCGGCTCAACACATTTGCTGCAATGATCGTCGGGATTAACATAATAATGGCCGCACCTAGTAAAACATAAAAAAGAGTCCGCATCGTTTCCTCTAATTCAATAAAATGATTCGACATTTCGATGGTGATAACTGTTCCATCATTTTCAATATAAGGTTTATAAACAACCCCATACCTTCCCTTATTCTCTCCACTAACCCATGTCGCATGTTCTGTATCATAATATTGAACTGGTAAATCTCGGTACTGTTGATCTCGAGTAATGGTCTCCTTTACTTCCCCATCTTCGGAAATAAGTCTAATCATTCCATTATGAGGTAAAAAAGACCGCATGAGATCATCATATGGTATTTCACGATTATTATTCATCGTTTGTGTGACCATGTTCGCTTGATCTGTCAAATGATCCATTTCAATCTTTTCAGATATGTTATTAAAGACAAAGTAAATACCTGTATTAATTAAAGCGACCGAAGCAATCATGGTCGTAATCGCTATAATTTGGATTTTTGTTTTTAACTTCATTTTTATACGTCCTTTATCGTATAACCTACTCCACGTATCGTTTGAATATAGGCGATATCATATCCTTTATCTAGCTTTTGACGCAAATACCGGATATATACATCGACAACATTCGTATCACCAAAATAGTCGTAGCCCCATACATTTTCTAATATTTGCTCACGAGTGAGTACGATATTTTTATTTTCTAATAAATAAACAAGCAACTCAAACTCTCTAGGCGTTAATTCCACTATTTTATTATCACGTTTCACTTCATGCGATAATTGATCAACCATTAAGTCACCAACTATTAGTTGTTGTCTTTCTTCAGCTTGTGGGCGACTTCTTAATTGCGTACGAATTCGTGCTAACAATTCTTCAATTTGAAAGGGCTTTGTTACATAGTCATTTGCTCCTAAATCTAGACCACTTACTTTGTCATGCACCATGTCACGAGCTGTTAATAAAATAATAGGCACTTGATTCCCTTCCCGCCTAACACGTCTGAGCACTTCTAAGCCACTTAATTCCGGAATCATAATATCTAATAAAACAAGGTCCCATGTTTCATCCAATATCTTTATTAAAGCATCTGTTCCATTATCAGCAATTGCTGTATTATAATTTTCATATTGTAATTCTAACTGTAAAACCCTACTTAACTTCTCTTCATCTTCCACAATTAAAATTTTATAATTTTCCATTCATATCACCTTCTTTTCCATTACTTATATTGTAACAATATTTTCCTATATTTTACATCATTCTTTATTTCCCGGGAAATCTTTCCTTTATCTTACTTAAGATTGACAGTTTCCCACTTCATTCGATATACTCGTCTTTGTGAACATTCACCGCTGTTCGGAACCATCCAGCGTAATCAAAACTAAGGGAGGAATAAAAAGTGAATACACGCAATCTAGTTATGAATGCACTTGTCGCTGCACTATATGTCGTTGTCACATTAGTTGTTGCACCATTCGGCTTCTCGGCTATCCAATTTCGATTATCAGAGATCTTCAACCATCTCATCGTATTTAACAAAAAATACTTTTTTGGAATCGCCATTGGTGTCTTTTTAGCCAATTTAATGTTGTCACCGATGAAAGCTGACTTAATTTTCGGCGTAGGTCATACAGTTGTCTCATTATTAATCGTGATGGCCATTGGTATAGTCGTAAAAAACAAATTAACTTTAATGCTTATTAACGCATTCGTTTTTTCTTTTAATATGTTTATTATAGCTTATATGTTAAAGTTTTTTGGCGGCTTAGAGAACGAAGCATTTTTACCGTTATGGGGTATGCTTGGTATTGAGGAGCTTGTTACCATGCTCATTACTATTCCAATCATTTTATTAATTGCTCGCTCCATTAACTTCGAGAAGTGACTATAAAAAGAGGGTGTGATTCATAAGAATCATACCCTCTTTCTTTATAACAGTTGCATGGTCGTAATACATGTATAATCATTTTTATTTGTCGTAATCGTTTGTTCGGAAACCTTTCCGTCTTTTTCAATATATATGGCATATTCATCATCTCTTGGTAGCCATAAATCGATAAAGCCATTTTCAAGTGTCGTCATCTCCTCATCCATAACGAGGTCTCCTTGACTATTCTTGATTGTCACATGCATATCCTCCTCAACAAGTTCACCCTGGCAACCGGTTAAACTGTGAATAGCACATTCATGTGTATATGTTTCAAATGGTGCAATCGACACAAAGAATTCGTCTTCTGGTAGAGCGAACCGTTCCTCTTTACCATCTTCAGTCACAATTAGTTCATGGGAATCAATCGATGCCTGGACCGTCTCATCAAATTGCCCAATTGAATAGTCATGAACTAATTCTTTTATATTTACATCCGCTTCATTCTCTGATTGACAAGCCCCTAACACAATTAAAAGTATCATTGAACAGATAAACAACGTTATTTTCTTCATGTATAGCCAACCCCTTCATATATCTTCCCATCTATTTTATCATATGGTTTCTATAAAAAGATTGAACCTTATGTGACGTTTTACATACCTTTTATTTCTATTTGTTGCACACCTGTTAGTCTACTCATAAGATGATACTGCTCAAATAAGATTTGTGGTTCGTCATTTACTGTACAACGTAACAATATGCGCTTTCCACCGTCTGTACTTTTTATATGCGTATCTTTTATATCAATAACAATTTTTTCAATCTTCATCATAAATTCATACATATCTAAATCTTCATCTACTAATATGCTGACTTGCATTTCTTGTTCACGTAAAGAACTCGGTCCATATTTTCGTAACATATAAGGTAATAGTTTAATCGATAAAATAATTAAGATGAGTCCGATAAATACTTCATAGAAATAACCTGCTCCGACTGCGATACCAAATCCAGACGCAGCCCACACAATTGCCGCTGTTGTTAAGCCAGAAATAACATCATTGTTACGTCGTAAAATAACACCTGCTCCTAAAAAACCAACTCCACTAATGATTTGTGCCGCTAAACGCATTGGATCAGCTCGAATGAAATATTCTCCCCCATGAGAATCAAAAGCTGCTTGAATTGAAACAATGGTTAAGAGACAACTAGCAACTGAGATAACTACACACGTCTTTATCCCTAACGGTTTATGTTTTGCTTCTCTCTCAATCCCTAATATTAAACCGACAAAAGTCGCTATTGCTAATTTCAAGATAACTGCTAACATCGATTAAACCCTCCCTTCACGTTAAATGATCAACAATTAAACTTCTTCATTATTTTCAACCTCATTAGGATCATCTGTATCTACATCCTCTTCATGTTCACGATAAACGTCTATCTTTTTTCCATTTGACATAAGCATGATATTCCCATCAAATTTTGTAACATAAACGTCACTTTCCGCATCTTTATATTTATTAACAATCGTTAAATCAAACAAAACATTCGTAGGGAATATTGTAATGTCAGGCTTAGTCGCTTCGATAAATTCATCAGAACTTGATGTACCCAAGCCATGGTGTGGTGCAACTAAAACATCTACATCTAATTCTTCCTCATATTTATTCACTAGGCTATTTTCTACTCCACGATAAATATCACCTGTAAATAAGAAAGTTGTATCTTTATAAGTTAATTTCATCACTGCTGAAACGTCGTTAATGATACCCGCACTCAATGTACCAAAAGAGTAAGTTTCTGGCGATAATCCTGCCATAGGATTATACACTTCTAATGTCACATCTTCCTCAATCTCAATGACATCTCCTTCTTCGATATAAGAAACAGGAATATTTTTCTCTTCAATTAAATCCGCATATTGAACATAGTGCTTTGACTCTTCATGTGGTAAGTTAATTTGTTTTATTTCCTTTACTTCTTTCTCTTCAAATATAGTTAAATATCCTCCGATATGATCGAAGTGGGGATGAGATGGCATCGCATAGTCAATCGTATCGATTTCCAATGCATTTAAGTAATCATTTAATAATTCACCTACCATTGGTTTCCCAGCATCAATTAATATTGTCTTCCCTTTAGGCGTCGTTACTAAGATAGATTCTCCCGTTTTTTCATATCGGTCTGGAGCAATTAAATCGAAAAAGTGAACGGTCAATTGCCCTTCATGTTCTTCTGTATTAAATAAAATATCTGGATTCACTTCATTTACGGGCTTTTTTCCACATGCAACAATAACAAAGGTCATTGTTAATAAAACTAAGATTAGAATTGATCTTTTATCGGTCACTTAACAAAACTCCCTTTCATTTTACAACATGAGAGAAAATCTCTAATTGATTGTCGCTAACTTTTAAATATGTTTGGATTATTAGAAAAGACGCCATCTACACCTTGGTTAATTAAATGTTCATAATGATCTATCTCATTCACTGTGTAGGGATAGACTTTCAAACCCCGTCTATGAAATTGATCGACAAAGTCTTGTGATACTGTTGTAAATAATGGGTGGACACTTGCTAGTGGTAAATTTAAATGATCAGCGTAAACCCATGGTTCAATTAAACGTTGAGATAATAATAAACCGAGTGGGATATTATTATGTAACTTATGCACTTTCTGTAAAGCGATATGATCAAATGAAGATACGATAATATTATTCAAACGATCAAGCCTTTTCAATGTCTCAACTATCGCCTCTTCAATTCCATTATATATAATTGGCAAGTTCTTAATTTCTATATTTAATAATACTTCTTTTGGAACAACTTGGAGTACTTCTTCTAAAGTTGGAACGCGTTCCTCACTATATTCTTTTGAAAACGTAGAACCAACATCAAATGCCTTAATTTCTTCTAATGTATAATCATTTATACAACCTTTGATTAATTTATTAAATCGTGTAAATGTATGGTCATGAATGACTACAAGTTGATGATCTTTTGTCATTTGAACATCTAGCTCTATTGCTTTTGCATTATGGTTTAATGCTTTTTTCATTGCTGCTATTGTATTTTCAGGTGCTTCTGTTAATGAACCCCTATGAGCAAAATTAATAATCATTTTTTCATTACCCCTTATTAAAGTCGGAACTTTCGGACAGTTTATATGAAGCTAAAATGAGATGAATGCACTCATTAATATAAGTGCATTCATCTTGTTCATCTATTATTTCAATGCATCCGTAATTTTTTCTGCTGCTTCATCAAGTGCTTCTTTAGGATCTTTACCTTCATACATCTCACCTAAAGCTGTTTCAATAATTTTACGAGCTTCTGGTAACACTTCTGTTAGAGCCCCATTAGAAGCTTCGTTTGGTGTTGTTTCTTCTAATTGGTCTACAGCTGTTAAAAATTGTGGAAATTCTTCATAAACTTCTTGTAATACTGGCTCATCATATGCATCTGGTGTAATCGGGAAGTAACCTGTTGATGCTGCCCATTCAGCTTGAATATCTGCTTGTGTAACAAATTTAATAAATTCCCAAGCTGCATCCTGCTCTTCCTCATCTACTTGATTTGTAATCCATAAAGATGCTCCACCTACTACTAAACCATTTGGATCCATTCCATCGATTGATGGTAAGAATGCAGTTCCTACTTCATGTGCAGAGTTATCAATTACTGATGATACGTTTGCAGTGGAGTCAAAGTACATTGCCACTTGCCCTGCAAAGAATGGACCACGCGGATCATCCCAAGCACTTCCATAGTTTGTGAATGTTCCTGCTTTATTCATTTCATCTAACCATTCAAAAATTGCATATCCCTCTTCTGAGTTAACTAGAGCTTCAGTTGCATCACCACTACGGCCATTATCATTATCTAAATATAATGCGTTTGAATTCGCTAATAATTGTTCAACAAACCATCCGATTGTCGCCATTGTAAAGCCATAATCTGTCACTTCCGATAATTTTTCAGCAGCTTCCGTCATTTCTGAAAATGTTGCTGGTGGGTTATCCGGATCTAAGCCCGCTTCTTCAAATAAATCTTTATTATAAAACATAACTGCATTTGATGTATTAAATGGCATTGAATATAACTGATCATCAATTGTATAATAATTTAATATGTTTTCCTCTAAGTTTGATACATCAAAGTCATCTTCATCAATAAATTCTTGCATCGGTGTAATAAATCCGCTTTCACTCATATACTTTGTACCAATTTCAAATACTTGTACAATAGCCGGTGCTTCAGAAGATCCTCCTACAGCACGTAGCTTTGTTAAAGAGTCGTCATAACTACCTTGATAAATAGCATTCACATGAACAGAATCAGACTGTTCGTTAAACTGATCAACGATAACTTCCAAAGCATCCCCATTGTCACCACTCATAGCGTGCCAAAAGTCAATTTCTGTTTTATCGCCTGAGCTATTATTAGCTCCATTCGACTTACCGTTGTTAGAGTTACCTCCACCACAAGCTGCTAATACTAAAACTAAAGCTGTTAGTACAATAAAGCTTTTCCAATACTTCTTCATACTTCGATCTCCCCTTTTTTAAGTTTTAGCCTTTAACTGCTCCTGCAGTTAGACCTTCTTTAATATATTTCATCCCTACAAATAACAATAATAAAGTAGGAATTAATATTGTTATTACTGCTGCCATAACTAAGTTCCAAGATGAAGAACTTTCATTGGCAATTAACATCTTAAGTCCAATTTGGACGGTACGCACTGTATCGTCGTTCGTAACAAGTAATGGCCATAAATATTTGTTCCAAGTAGTTAAGAATCCATAAATTGCCAAAGCACTTAAAGATGACTTGGAAAGAGGTAAAGCAAACTGTAAATAGAACCTGAAACGACTACATCCATCCATTTGTGCAGATTCCCATATTGATGCTGGTATCGTCATAAAATGCTGTCTTAATAAAAACACTCCAAATGGTAAAGCAAAGAAAGGAAAAGTCAGTCCCATATACGTATCAACCCAACCTAAATTAAGTACCGTTAAATAATTCGGTATAATTGTTGCTTCCCAAGGGATTAGCATGGTCGCTAAAAAAGAGAAAAAGATAACATTACGACCTTTAAATGGAATAAACACAAATGCATAAGCTGCTAAACTACATACAATTAATTGACCAATCATTACAAAAAATGACATCCAAAAACTTACATTTAAGTAATGGAGTAAAGGTATGCGCTCAAATGCAGTTTTATAAGCATCTAAACTAACATCTTCTGGTAAAAATTTCCCTGCATAAATTTCCTGAGGTTGCATGAAACTTGCCGAAAGTGCATATAAAATTGGGAAAAACAGAACCAATGCTGATAAGATCAGTAAAATATACGTAATTACTTTGCGCATCACTGGTAATGCACCTTCCTTTCACCAACAATATATTGGATAGTTGTTACGACTAAAATAATCAAGAATAAGACAATTGCTTGAGCACTTGCAAATCCAAAGTTACCAAAGCGGAATGCTTCTTGGAAAATTGAATATACAATAATATTTGTAGATCCCGCAGGCCCACCGCCTGTTAAAATATCTATCTGACCAAATGTTTGGAATGAGCCAATAATCGCAATAATTGTTACGAAAAACAAGACCGGTGAAATCATTGGGATTGTAATTTTAAATAACTTTGTAAAGTAACCTGCACCATCAATATCGGCACTTTCATACAATTCATGATCAACATTTTGAATTCCACCAAGTAAAATAATAAAATTAATTCCGATATGCATCCAAACTGTTGTCATCGCAACAGATACAAGTGCCCATTTAGAACTTGTTAACCATTGAATCGCATCAATTCCAAGAAATCCTAACATATTATTTAGGACCCCTAATGATGGATGGAATATGAATAAGAAAATCGTCGCACCGGCAGCTGCAGAAACACCTAAAGTAGATGCAAAAATCATTCTGAAGAAACCAATTCCACGAAGCTTCTCACTTGCTAACACGGCTAAAAATAAAGCAATTATAATCTCAGTTGGTACCGTTATCAAAACAAAAATAAAAGTACTCTTTAAACTTTTACGAAACTCAGATGACTCAAATAAGCTGCTATAGTGTTCAGTTCCAACAAAATCTTGAACGACCCCTCCACCTGTAACATCAAAAAAACTAAAGTACAAAGTACGGAACATTGGATAAAATAAAAATACTCCGAGTAAAACTAATGATGGCAACAAATAAAGCATGCCTGTTCCAAATAATCGTCCTGCACTATTTGGATTCCGTCTTTGTTTGCGACCCTTTTTTACATTTGCGTTTGTAGCCAAAACGCCTCCCCCTCCCATGAATGTAATCATTGTTAATATTTATTATGTAAACGCATTAAAAAATCCACAAAAGCAAACCTAAATCATATAAAATGAAATAGGTACAATTTGTGGATCTCCAATTCTCCGTACGAAATATTAACTTATGTTTAATTAAACAAGAGTTATGACTTGCTGTCAACTCTATTTACAAATCGTTAACATTTTTTACGTGAACTTTACGTGATCCACAAACTCCCTATCCGCTATATGATTACTTAACTTATATCCTTTAATTGCGCCTTGTAAACTGCATCATCTAATTCTTGCTTATATTGCTCAAACTCCTCTTTTGACCATTTAAAATAATCTTCCATGTATCGCAAAACACTTTCCTCATGTGCTAACACCCAGTTAATATTAAAGAACAAGGCCCCTGTCCGGCGAATGAAAAAATCAATTGGCTTTTGAACAAACTCTTCCTCTAAGCCGTAGCGCAACATGGCATAAATTTCTTTAGGCATGTTCACTTTTATATCATCTTGAATGTATTGAAATACCTTTTTTACATTCGTTCCGTAAAGATTGACTAAATGACTTGCCTCCTCTTCCGTTAAGCCTAATTCGATTCCTTTTTTAATTTGCGAATCACGGTAAATAAAAAATGCTTGGGAATTTTCAACTTCTCCACCAGATAACTTTAAATACTTCGTTTCCGACGGCCCGAAAATAATCCCTTCTTCCTTTTTAAAATCGTTAGCTATTCGATTAATCACATCTTCAGCCATTTTCCGATAGCCTGTTAACTTTCCACCCGCCATCGAATATAAGCCTGATTGAGATAAGAATACTTCATCTTTACGTGAAATTTCACTTGGCTTTTTATGATCACCATCTGATATTAAAGGACGGACACCAGACCAACTTGATTCAACATTCTTTTGACTTAGATTCAATGTTGGGAACATCCAATTAATTGCTTCTAATAAATATGCTTGGTCTTCCTTTGTTACATCAGGGTGAATTAAGTCTTCTTGATACATCGTATCTGTTGTACCAACATATGTTTTCCCATCTCGTGGAATAGCAAAAATCATTCGCTTATCATGCGTATCGAAATAAATCGCTTGTTGGAGTGGAAAAACAGACTGATCAAAAACGAGATGAACTCCTTTTGTAATTTGTAGTGTCTTTCCTTCCTTAGACTGATCCATTTCTCTAATTTCATCTACCCATGGACCTGTTGCATTAATGACCTTTTTAGCATATATAGGAAAAGTTACATTTGTTATCAAGTCATGGACTTCTGCTCCAATTATTTTCCCTTGCTCATCATATAAAAGCGAAGTTACTTTAGCATAGTTTAATGCTTTTGTACCTAGCTCAACAGACTTTTTCATCACCTCTAAAGTAAGTCGAGCATCATCTGTTTTATATTCAACATAATAGCCCGCTCCTTTTAAGTTCTCAGATTGCAGGAGCGGTTCCTTTTTCAGGGCCTCTTTTGGTGTAAACATCTTACGACGTTCTTTCCGTTTAACACCGGCTAGAAAGTCATACACTCGCAGGCCTACATTCGTTGATAGTGGACCAAACGTTCCTCCTTTATAAAAAGGCAACATCATCCACTCTGGTTTAGTAACATGTGGTGCATTTTCATATACAATTTCACGCTCTTTTCCAACTTCAGCTACTAAACCTACTTCAAATTGCTTTAAATAACGTAATCCACCGTGTACTAATTTAGTAGAGCGACTTGATGTACCCGCTGCAAAGTCTTGCATATCAATCAAGCCGACATTCATACCACGTTTTGTCGCATCTAACGAAATTCCTGCTCCCGTTATACCGCCACCAATGATGAGAACATCTAAGTCCTTACCACTCAATTGTTTGATAATTGCATTTCTTTTTGTATTATTTTTCATACTTACCGTTCCAACCTTTCTATGAACGATAAAAAAAGAGCCACAAAACACTAATACACTTTTCATATGTATTAGTGCCTGCGGCTCTCATCGTCTCGTCCATAAATATTAACTTGTTTTTAGTATAACATATTTCGAAATATAGTCCATACTTTTTATTACATTATTTCCATAAGGACTTTTTTGAAGTTGAAATAGCTATTGCACCTGATTGATAAGCATTTTGTACATCAGCCTCAGTATTAATTAAACCCCCTGCAATAATTGGAATAGAAGTATTTTCACTAATCTCTTTAATTACCTCAGGTAGTTTTCCAGGCAATACTTCAATGTAATCTGGCTCATATCGACTACTTATTCGGACATCTGTTTTTAAAGATAAACTGTCTAGCAAAAACATGCGTTGTACGGCTAATACACCACGCTTTTTAGCAAGCTCAATGACACTCCCGCGTGTAGACACAATACCATCTACTTTTATATCATTCAATAAAAATTCGACACCATATTCATCAGCTTTTAAGCCTTGAACTAAGTCGATATGGAGTAATACTTTTTTATTGGCACGCTTAGCATAATTTACAACACTCCGAAGTTGACCCAATCTGACTTCTAAAATAACAATCCACTTATGTTTTGTTTGTAATGCTTGTTCAAAATCCTTTAAATTACGAATCGCAGGAATAACCCCTTCGATTTTCGTCATATAAAATTCGACCCCTTATTTAAACATTTGCGTCGCTTTAACCGCCGTTTTCCATCCTTCTAGTTTTTTCTGAACCGTTTCCTTATCGAGTGAAGTTTTAAATCGTAAATCTTCTTGCCAGTATTGTCTAATTTCTTCTTGATCATCCCAATAATTAACAGCCAATCCCGCCAAGTAAGCAGCGCCTAGCGCCGTTGTTTCTTGTACAACAGGACGCGATACTGGCACACCAAGTAGATCACTTTGAAATTGCATTAAGAAATTATTTTTTACTGCACCACCATCAACGCGCAATTCCTTTAATGATAAGGCAGCTTCTTCTTCCATCACATCAAGTACATCTTTCGTTTGATAAGCCAATGACTCTAAAGTCGCTCGAACAAAATGTGCTTTAGATGTACCACGTGTTAAGCCGAAAATAGCCCCACGAGCATCACTATCCCAATAAGGTGTTCCTAAGCCTACAAATGCCGGGACAACATAGACACCATCAGTCGAATCGACTTGCAGGGCATAATCTTCACTAGACGGTGCATTTTCTATCATATCTAAGCCATCTCGCAACCATTGAATGGCCGATCCAGCAACAAAAATACTACCTTCTAAAGCATACTCTACCTTTCCATCAATTCCCCAGGCAATTGTCGTTAATAAACCTTTATTAGATTGAATTGCTTTTTCTCCTGTATTCATTAACATAAAGCAACCTGTTCCATATGTATTTTTAGCCATTCCTTCATCAAAACAAGCTTGACCAAATAGGGCTGCTTGTTGATCGCCTGCAATACCTGAAATTGGGATTTCATGTCCAAAGAAATGATACTCCACAGTCTTTCCATAAACTTCGGAAGATTGTTTTACCTCTGGCAACATGGTCTTAGGAATTTGTAAAATATCTAATAATTCTTCATCCCACTTCAAATCATAAATATTGTACATCAATGTACGAGAGGCGTTTGAATAATCTGTTACATGTACTGCCTGACCCGTTAACTTATAAATTAACCATGTATCAATCGTACCAAACAGCAATTGACCTTCATTTGCTTTTTCACGGGCACCTTCAACATGGTCTAAGATCCATTTTACTTTTGTTCCTGAGAAATAAGGATCAAGTAGAAGGCCTGTTTTTTCTTTAAATAACCTTTCATGTCCAGCATTCTTTAACTCTTTTACAATTTCTTCAGTTTGCCTAGACTGCCAAACAATCGCATGGTAAATTGGCTTTCCTGTTACTTTATCCCAAACAACTGTTGTTTCACGTTGGTTCGTAATACCGATACTCTCAATTTGGTTAGGTTTTATGTCCGTTTTCTTTAAAGCTTCAGCAATACATGCTAAAACAGATGTCCAAATTTCATTTGGATCATGTTCAACCCAACCAGGCTCAGGGAAGTGCTGTTCAAACTCTTTTTGCCCAGTTGAGACGATTTCGCCTTGTCTATTAAATATAATAGCGCGCGAACTTGTCGTGCCTTGATCAATAGATAAAATGTACTTTTCTGACATGAGCCTCTCCAACCCTTCATTTTTAATATTATCTATAATATACTAAAGTTTGTTGATATATGGTAATTTTACAAATTAAAAACGTGAATCCTTTACAAGAATTCACGTTTATTTTGCAGTTAATTTTGCTTGGACAACAAGCCGACCTTCATCAGGATCTAAGTCATAATCACAAGTTGACAAAGTAATGATTTGATCATCGCCTGTTACTTCTATATCACTATCAAACATAGATGTTTCATTAACCTCATTTAAATAATGATTAAATGAATGGTCCCTAAAGTCAGTTCGAATATAATCAAAATCTGTCACCGTTTGATAAACAGCAAACACTTCTGCTTCATAACTATTATATAACGTTTCAAATTCAAAAGTCTTATGCTCATTATAAAAGTCTTTATCTAAAAACTTCGTTAAATGTTGAAACATGGA
>DATGTP010000037.1:0-12018 GCA_035301825.1 Pseudogracilibacillus sp.
TGCAGTAAGAGAATATATTTATTATTACAATCATAAGCGTATAAAAGAAAAATTGACTGGTATGAGTCCGGTAGAATATCGGAAACAAACCAGCCAATTATCAGCTTAAATGTTTAGTCTAACTTTATGGGTTCAGTACATTTGCATGATGGGTTTACATTCATTTTTTACAAGCTTCAATAAAGGCTGTAAATATTTTTTTCGATTGCTCACAACCAGCCATTGCTAAGTTTTCTGGATGCCATTGCAAGCCAAGCACAAAATGATGCTCCGTACTCTCAACCGCTTCAATGACACCATCATTTGCCATCCCACTAAAAATAAGCCCTTTACCTGCTGTCTTATTTGCTTGATGATGGCGTGAGTTAACACGTAAACTATCTGTCTCAACAATTCGATGTAATAAACTATCAGGTGTTACTTTCACAAAATGCGATCCATGAGCAACAGGTGCATTTTGACTATGTTGAATGAGGTCACGATTCATTTGTGCATAAATGTCTTGATACATCGTGCCACCAAGTGAAATATTTAAAATTTGTGCCCCACGACATACACCTAAAAGCGGTTTATTCAACTGTAAAATTTGCTGGATGAGCTCATCTTCAAAAAAGTCACGTGTCGGGTTAATTGTACCTAGCTTTGGATGGGGTTCCTCCCCGAAGAAAGTCGGATCTATATCATTTCCACCTGTTAAATATAAACCGTCAATCATCTCAGCAATTTGTAATATATTATCTTCACATTGACTATGCGGTAAAATATAAGGGATGCCTCCCATTTCCTCAATCACTTTTGCATTATCACGGTTAATAAAATAATTCTTTTCATCAGATTGGATCGATGGTGTGACACCGATAATCGGTTTTTTCATGCTTGTCTCCCCCTCTTTTAAATTAAAGCGTCAAAAGCCTCTTGTAAATGTTTTGTCACTGCTCCGGGCTTTCCACCAGAAACGACATGATCGTCTACTTTAATAATCGGTGTTATTTCTGCTGTTGTACTCGTCATAAAGATTTCTTCAGCATTTAACAAATCTTCATTTGACATGACTCTTTCACGCACGTCATAACCAAGCTTTTTTGCTAGGTCAATAACAACCAGTCGTGTAATCCCATTTAAAATAAAGTTATTTGCTGGATGGGTATAGAGTGTCTTATTTTTAACAGCAAAGATGTTAGTCGAACTTCCTTCTGTCACGCCGAAGTCACGATATAAAATTGCTTCGACACAGCCCTTTCGCTTGGCCTCTTCCTTGGCAAGGACACTACCTAATAAATTAATGGACTTAATGTCACAACGTAACCAGCGAACATCCTCCATTAAAGTTGCCTTAACACCTTGCTGCATATTCCCAAGCGGTCTGTCATAAGGAATTAAATAAGCAACAATTGTCGGTGAAACAAGGTCTGGAAAAGGATGGTTACGTGGAGCGACCCCACGTGTCACTTGTATATAAACATTCCCCGTCCCTACATCACTTTCAGCCAATAATGCATTTATATACTCTTTTAATTGCTCTAAAGAATAAGGCAAATCAATCCCGATCTTTTGAGCACTTTGTTCTAGCCTTTCCAAATGGGCATCCATTTCAAACCATTTTCGGTCATAAAAACGGACCACTTCATAGACCCCATCCCCAAATTGATAGCCACGATCTTCAATATCAACAACTGCATCTTCACGCTTAATCAACGCATCATTCCATAAAATCAACTGACTGTCCCTCTTTCTATCTCTTATCCATAATATTGATCAAATGCCGTACACCCTAAATTCAGGCAAGCTAAAATACCTTGCCATGCTTCTAATATATCTTTCCCTAGATAAGCAATGGTACGTGCATTTTTCATATAGGAGCCAGGTACTAAGGATGCTTTATAACAAGCTGCCGTCGATACCCACTCTATTTCTAATTCTACCGGACCTTGAACTTTAAATGGATTAAATTGCTCAATCCCTTTCACAGCCCGTGCTGTCGTCTCTCTAATTAATTGATGGGCGCGCGGAAGTGACAGACATTTAGCTGCCCACTTATGGATCGATTCTTTCACAATGGCCGTCTCTACATGCGGGAAGTGCGACTTCACTTCTGCCGCTAAATATTGATCACCTGAAGCCATAATAATCGGCACATCATAATGACCGGCAATCGCAGCATTGATTTCAAGTTCACCTACAGCTTCTCCATTCATTCGCATTTCATACATTTCAGGTCCAGCCATTGTTTCATTGGCCACCCCATGTGAATGACCTACCTTAGGGTGATAGCCAATGAGACAGACTCCATCATACTCTTGGACCCCTTCCATCATGGACAACTTTTTACTCGAGCCACGAATAAGGTCGGCACGTTCATCTAACTCTTCATAAATGACATTCAACATCGTCCAGTGCGCATCATTAACAAGCACTTCACTTGCCCCTGCCTGAAAAGCACCTTCAATGGCAGCATTCACATCCATCGTCATTAAACGGCGAAATTCCTCATAACGATGCCCTTCTGGATGCATCTCCTCTGAATGAACGACACCCGAGATACCTTCACCATCAGCTGATATATATATTTTCACGCCCCACTTCCTCCCTTCATCTGGTCATAAACTAATTCACCTATTTTAGCAATTACCGGTAAAGAAACGACATGATCACATTCAGACGCTAAAATTACGACAAGATACGTTTTTCCATGCCCATAAAAAAGACCAACATCGTGCCTGACACGAGTCACACTCCCTGTTTTTCCTGCCCACTCCCAAGCTGATTGACCACCAACAAAAGGTGAACTAGCAGAAGGTAAAGTAGATGTCATATAATGAATTTGTTGCTTTTTCATCATTTGAACCATATGATCACAAGCGTAGAGTGAAGTCATTTGACCCTTAGCTAAAGCCTTCAAAAAGATAGCCATATCTTGTGCCGTAATCATATTAGAACCTTCAAGCTGAGCCGGTACAATCATTAATTTATTATAAAAGGAACTCGCATCCATCCCAATTGCTTGCATCGTTTTTTGAATCTCACCAACACCGACACGTTCAATTAACATATTTGTCGCTGTATTATCACTTTGAATAATCATAAGCATAGCAAGATCATAAAGCGTATAAGGACTTCCATTCTTTAAATGTTGCAAGACACCAGCCCCACCAACAAGGTCTTCATCCTCGATCATGATCGGCTCACTTAAGCGTAAGCTTCCTTCATCTGCCAGACGAAAGACCGTCGCTAAGATAGGTAACTTAATAATGCTAGCTGCATAATGCCTGTCATCTTTATTTAAAGAAAAGTCTCCCCCGTCCGTTAGGTTCTCAATATAAACCGACCATTTACCGCCCGCTTCTTCTGTCAGTGCTCTTACTTGCTCACCTAATCTCTTCATTCAATCACTCCTCTAGCTTTGGTACAATCCGATGAAAAATAGAGATTGCACTTGGCTGACCTTGATCATCTACAATGACTTCACACGGTTCAAATGAATCATCCATTTCAGCGATAAAAACATGTCCATCTAGAAAACGTACTGGATAAGGTTCATCTTTATAATAAAATTGGATGCCATCATTTTCTTTAACAAATTTCACATCCATTCCTTCACCAGATGCATAATGGCCAAGATACCTTTCTTTTACATCATCACTTAGATCATAAGCATCGAGGTCAAATGGATAATCATCTAAGTCTCTTCCATAATATGTATTTAACAATCCGTACATGACCCGTGTTGCCGCAAAGCCAGATGTATTTGCTAAAACAATGACCGATAAATTATCTTCTGGAATGATACCAAACTTAGCTGAAACAGATTGTAAGCTGCCTCCATGTTCAAGCAGTTTTTTTCCGAAATATTGACGCGGCATACCAAAGCCATAGCCATAATCATATAGAGGGTCCATTTTCATATGTGGACTTGTCATTTGTTTCACACTATCTTCACTTAAAATTCGAACACCGTCGACGACACCTTGATACATAAATAATTTACTATATTGTAATAAATCAGCTGCTGTTGATTTTAAAAAGCCTGTTGCACGCATGGGCGGTGCATCCCACCAATCTTGCACCCGGTAAACAGTCACCTTTTCTGTCGTTTCATGTTTCTCATAACAAGTCGTTAGCTCAGCATCATCCCCATATTCTTCGATGTGAAAATGCGTCAAGTGCAAATCACAGGGCTTAAAAACATATTCTTCGAGATATTGCTCATAAGGGATACCTGTGACATTTTCAATCACTAAACCAAGTAAACCGTAAGCATCATTTGAATAACTAAAAATAGAGCCAACTTCACCTAATAGCTTCACATTTGCCTGGTCGATAAATCGTAAGAGTTCATCATAAGTTTGGACTGGAACGGCCCCTTCATAAGACTCCTTATAATCGACCATTCCCGCTTCATTCCATTCCCTTTCCATTGAGTAGTCTAAAGATGGCAAGGGCGGGAGACTTGATGAATGGGTCATAAAATGATGGACCGTTATTTTCGGTAATTGATCCTTATCAGCAATGGTAAAAGACGGGATATAATCGGTAATCGGTGCGTGTAAGTCAATCTTCCCTTGTTCTACAAGTTGCATAATGCCAACACATGTAAAGGACTTAGTAAGAGAAGCAATTCCAAAGACCGTTTCAATGGTCGCTTCTTCTTTTTTTTCAACATCCCGATAACCAAAAGCTTTTTCATAAACAATTTCATCATCTTTTTGTAGGGCAACGACACTCCCTTGAATATGATATTTTTTCATTAAACGATCGACTTCAGCTTCAAATTGTTGAATACTCATAAATACCTACCTTTTTATCATATATTTCTTACGAAGTTTAAAAAGTTTTCATGAGCAAAGCCTTTCACTTGCTCTTCACTATACTTGTCTAATAGACGATTAATTAAATTTTGATATTGGCTGGCATCTTCCAAATCAGTAATAAAGCGATCAATCCCATCAAAGTCAGAACCAAAACCGATTTGTTTCTCGCCGCCAAGAGATACTAAATGATCAATATGTTTAATCAAATCATCAATACTGGTTGCTTCTTTCTCCCCTTGAATAAAGGCTGGATATAAGACGACATGGACATGACCACCTTTTTCAAAAAGCCGCTTCAATTGGTCGTCCGTTAAATTACGCGGGTGATCATACAAGGCTCTCGCATTACAATGACTAGCAAATGGATAATCAGCTAATTTTAAGACATCATCGACACCTGCCATCGATAGATGGGCAATATCCGTTAATACACCACGCTCATTGTTTAACTGAATCACTTCTTTTCCTAAAGTTGTTAAACCTGCTCCACGCGATTCACCAACCCCATCAGCACATAAGTTTGCTGGATTCCACGTTAAACCAATCGACATGATCCCTTCCTCATAAAGCTCTTCTAATTTAGTTAGATCATTTCCAATTGGTTCAGCACCTTCCAATGTTAAAATAGCCCCGATTTCACCATCTGATAAGCCATCTAAGTCTGACCAAGCTTTTATATGTTTCATCTCAGGGTTTTTACCAATGACCTCTTCTTGGAAAATGTCAATTTGTTCAAGGGCATATTCCCACATCTCATCAGATGGAATAGAAGGCTCTAAAAAGATAGCAAATAATTGAACTGAGACGCCACCTTGTTTTAACCGTTCTAAATTCGTATCTAACTCATTGGCAGTTCGAAAATCTAAATCACACCTCTTTTCACGTCGAGCCATTTGAATTTTATATAATGCATCACAATGTGTATCAATAATTTTAATCACAAGATATACGCTCCTTATTTATTATTCATATAAATGACAAGCTGCATAGTGCCCTTTTTCGACCTCTTGCCATTTTGGCTTCACTTCACTACAAATCCCCATTGCCTTTTTACAACGTGTACGGAAAACGCAGCCACTTGGCGGATTAATTGGACTTGGTAAGTCACCTTCTAGCACTATACGCTCCCTTTTTTCTTCTACAGTCGGATCTGGAATTGGAATCGCAGATAATAAAGCTTCAGTATAAGGATGGTATGGCCTTTCATATAAACTTTTACTATCTGTCAATTCAACTAAATGTCCTAAATACATGACGCCAATTCGATCAGAAATATGTTTAACCATCGATAGATCATGGGCAATAAAAATAAAGGTAATCTCTTTTTCAGCTTGTAATCGTTGTAGTAAGTTATTCACCTGGGCTTGGACAGATACGTCTAGGGCAGAAATAGGTTCATCAGCAACGATAAATTCTGGTTCTAAGGCAAGTGATCTTGCAATCCCAATTCGCTGACGTTGTCCCCCACTAAATTCATGAGGATAACGATTAGCATGATCTCGATTCAAACCAACTTCTTCTAATAACTCATAAACCCTTTCCAATCTTTCCTGTTTGCCTTTATATAAACCATGTACATCCATAGGATCTGAGATGATTTCACGAACAGTGAAGCGCGGGTTCAAGGATGCATAAGGGTCTTGGAAGATCATTTGCATTTTTCGGTAAAATGCGAATTTTTCTTTTGGCTTTAAAGCATGAATGTCTTGGCCCTCATAAATGGCTTCCCCAGATGTTTTATCATATAAGCCCATAATCGTTCGTCCAATCGTTGACTTTCCACAACCCGACTCACCAACAAGGCCAAAAACTTCACCTTTCCTCACATCAAATGTCACATCATTAACAGCTTGTAAGGTTTCATTTCTACCGACATCAAAATGTTTCGATAAATTATTCACTTGTAAAACAACTTCACTCATCACATTCACTCCTATTTTACATTCATTATGTTTTCTTTCGATTCACCTCAAAATGAACACATAATAAATGTATTCATGAAAGGAAGAAGGCTCCCAATAGATGTTGGGAGCCATACAACCTATTTTTATTACTCTACATCTGCATATTTTAAATCAAAATAGCCAACCGGATGACGTAAAATGCCCGATACACCATCAGCCTCTAATACAACTGTATTATAATAACGTATTGGAACAGCAATCATTTCATCTGCTAACATTTTCTCAGCTTCAAACAATGCTTCCCAGCGTGCTTCTTCATCTGTTTCAAATTTTCCTTTTTCAATGAGCTCATCATAAGCTTCGCTCGCAAAACCAGTACGGTTCATATAGGAATCCGTAATGAAGCTTTCTAAAAAGTTAACTGGGTCGTAATAATCATTAATAAATGAACTACGTGAAAAATGTAATTCTAAATTAATTTGTGCTTCTGCATAGACGCCCCACTCTTGGTTTTCTAAAGTCACTTCAATACCTAAATTATCTTTTAACATATCCTGAATCGTTTCTGCTACCGCTTTGTTCGTATCTGACGTGTTGTAGTTTAAAGTAATTTCAGGTAATTCGTCATAACCTTCTTCTTTCATCCCTTCTTCAAGCAACTGTTTCGCTTCATCAGGGTCAAACTTAACAACATCACCATTCACGTCACGGAAGTCTTCACCATCAGGTGTTACGAAACCTGGTGAAATGAAACCGTAAGCTGGTTCAACGCGATTTTTAACTACATATTCAGCGATATCATCACGGTTAATCGCATAGGCAATCGCCTGACGAATCTTTTTATTTTGGAAAGGCTCTTCAGTAAGATTAAAACGGAAGAACTCTAAACCACCTTGTTCACCAATGTAAACATTATCACCATCTATTAATTCATCTGATAAATCTGGTGGAATACCCGCTGTATCTAATTCACCACTTTCAAACATTTGATACTGTGTATTCGAATCGTTTACCATTGCAAAGTGAACTTTATCTAATTTAACAGAATCTGCATCCCAATAATGTTCGTTTTTCTCAAACACCATCTCTTGATCATGTTTCCATTCAGCAAGTTTAAATGGACCGTTTGCTACAAATGTTTCTGCTTCCGCATGCCATTGTGGATCCTCTTCAGCTACTTTATGGTTAATTGGGAAAAAGGCTGGATTCGTTAATAAATCTAAGAAGAATCCTGTCGGAGCTGCAAGCTCAACAACTAAAGTGTGATCATCTTCAGCAGTTACTGCTACATCATCTGCCGAACCTTCCCCACTATTATACTCTTCTGCTCCTTCAATGAAATAACCTAAAAAAGCTGCCGATGAAGCTGTTTCAGGATCTAACATATATTTCCATGCAAATTCGAAGTCTTCAGCAACAACTGGGTCACCATTCGACCACTTAGCATCTTCATTCAAATAGAATGTATAAGTTAAACCATCCTCTGAAATATCCCATTCTTTTGCAACACCTTCACTCGGTACTTGTTCTTCATCTAAACGTGTTAAACCTTCCATTAAGTTGTTTAATGGGTCCCATGATAGTTCGTCAAATCCAATCGATGGGTTAAGTGATGTTGGTTCCTCGCCATTGTTTAAGCGAAGGACTTTGCCTTCATCACTTTCACTTGCATTGTTATCTTTTCCTGCATCATCATTATTGTTCTCACCCGCATTTGGGCTTGCCGTACAAGCAACTAAAAACATGGCTAATAAAGCTGTCAACATCATGATTAATAAACGCTTTCTCTCCAAACTTACCCCTCCCTAAATAGTTTCGGCAAACTTTGCCTTTTGTTTTTTTGCCCGAGGATCTTGAAGCCAACAATTAACATCATGCACTTCGTTTCGCTTCATCGTCTCCGGATATATTTTATTACACACTTCCATTGCATATGGACACCGTGCAGTAAACGGACATCCAATTGGAGGTGAGAATAAATCAGGTGGTGTGCCGGAAATCGGCTCTAACTCTTGCCCTTCCATATCTAAGCGCGGAATTGAATTGAGCAAACCCTTCGTGTAAGGATGTTGATAATCATAAAACACGTCGTTTTTAGGACCTGATTCAATAATTTTACCAGCATACATGACGGCAATTCGATCCGCAATTTTCGCTACAACACCTAAATCATGTGTAATTAAAATGATGGCTACACCTGTTTTTTCTTGAATTTCTGCAAATAACTCTAAAATTTGCGCTTGAATGGTAACATCTAAGGCCGTTGTCGGCTCATCCGCAATCAATATCTCTGGCTCACATATGAGTGCCATAGCAATGACGATACGCTGCCTCATCCCGCCACTAAATTGATGGGGATGTTGTTTCATCCGTTCTTCCGGATTCGGAATGCCAACTAAATTCAACATATCAATCGCCTTAGCGTGCGCCTCTTTTTTGCTTAAGCCATAATGTTCAATCACACCTTCTGTTAATTGCTTTCCAATTGTTAAAGTTGGATTTAAGGCTGTCATCGGGTCTTGAAAAATCATAGAAATATCAAAACCACGCACGTTTCGCATTTCTTTATCTGATAGCTGAACGAGATTTCTCCCTTTAAACATAATTTTTCCTTTTGTTATTTTACCTGGTGGACTTGGAATAAGGCCCATAATCGCATTGGATGTAACAGACTTCCCACAACCCGATTCACCGACTATGGCAAGTGTTTCACCTTTATGTATATGAAAATCAACACCTCTTACAGCTTGCACGGTACCACCATATGTATTAAATGTTACGTGTAAATCTTCTACTTCAAGAAGTTTCTCCATTATGTCACCTACTTCCTTAATCTTGGATCGAGTGCATCTTGTAATCCATCTCCAAGCACGTTAAAGGCAAACATAGTAAAGGAGATGAAAAAGGCCGGGAAGAACAAGGACCACCAATGACCAGATAAGATCGCACCTAAAGAGTCATTAGCCATGACACCCCAACTCGCATAAGGGGCTTGCACTCCTAAACCGATAAAGCTTAAAAAGGCTTCTGCGAAAATGGCAGATGGAACAGTTAAAGTCATTTGAACGATAATCGGTCCCATCGTATTCGGCAATAAAAACTTCCGAATAATCCGTCCACTACTGGCTCCATATGATTGGGCAGCTAAGATATATTCGTAATTTTTCAATTGTAGCACTTGCCCTCTAACAATTCGGGCCATTCCGACCCAACCGGTAATCGTTAAAGCAATAATGATAGTAAAAAGACCTGGCCCTAAAACAACTAACATTAAAATAACGACGAGTAAATATGGAATTCCATATAATATTTCAATAATACGCATCATCACATTATCTGTACGACCACCTTTGTAGCCTGAAATACCACCATAAATAATCCCAATTGATACATCAATGATAGCTGCCATAAAACCAATGAATAATGAAATCCGTGCCCCAAACCATGTTCGTGTAAAGACATCTCGACCAGCAGCATCTGTCCCAAATAAATTTTTAAGTGACGGCTTTTGATTTTGATTCGGTAAATCTTGCGCATTCACATCATAAGGTGAGAAGACCGGACCAAAAATAGCCATAATCGTTAATAAAATTAAAAAGACAAGACCGAGCATAGCTAGTTTATTTTGTCGTAAGCGAATCCAAGCATCTGACCAGTAAGATAATGATGGTCTGACGACAGATTCTGCCTTCGTACGACTTTGATCAATTTCTTGAAACCAATCATCCCGTATTTGGGAGGGATTTACTTCTTGCTTACCTTTCCTTATATCCATCGTCAACTCCCCTCCTTACGGTGCAACTTAATACGTGGATCTAAAATACCGTATACGATATCGACTAAAAAGAGCATAAATATAAGTAATGCACTATAAAACACTGTTGTCGCCATAATGACAGGATAGTCACGCTGATTAATACTTTCTACAAAATATTGTCCCATGCCTGGTATCGCGAAAATTTCTTCAATCACGAAAGTCCCTGTTAAAATACCGGCAATTAAGGTTCCCATAATCGTGACAACCGGCATGAGGGCATTTCTCAAAGCGTGTCGCAATACAATTTTCCATGGCTTTATGCCTTTGGCACGAGCCATTTTAATATAATCTTGCGTTAAAACTTCTAACATAGTCGAGCGCGTTAATCGGGCAATAATAGCCATAGGTCCTGTTGCCAAGGCAATCGTTGGCAAAATCATATGCTTAGGACTAGCCCAAGTAGCAACCGGTAATAACTCCCAATTAACAGCGACATGTTGAATGAGTAGAGTAGCTAATACGAAGTTAGGTATTGATATACCGAGAACAGCAAATGTCATCGCTAAATAATCGATTATTCCGTTATGCCTCAATGCCGCACATATGCCGAGCAAAATCCCTGAAATCGCGGCTACAAAAAGTGTAATCATACCAAGTTCAAAAGATATTGGAAAACCACGACTTAATAAACTATTAACGGTTTGATCGGGCTTTTTTATCGATGGACCAAAGTCTAATGTTACGATTGATTTTAAATATAGGACATATTGAACGACATATGGTTTATCTAAGTTATAATGCCTCTCTAAGTTAGCTTGAACAATTTCATTGGACGAACTTTCACTATTAAATGGTGAACCTGGAATGGCTACCATCAATACAAATGTTAAGGTCGCAATGATCCATATAGTCACAAGCATAATTAGAAAACGCTTTAATATGTATCGTCCCACCGTTTCCCCCTCTTTCTTATTTCTAATTAAATTGTGGTAAATTCATTGTCTCTTTTGATGTTACTGTTAAAGAAATGAACGCTTTACGCAGTAATGTCAGAAGATTTGCATTTTTCTTAAGAAATAAATGATTTGAATTAATTATAGTGAAATTAAACGTAATTGTCTATCAATTATGTAAAGGCTTTCATAAAATATTCTTTCATACACTTATTGCTTTACATTCAATCTGTATTATATTAATATATGTTGTTATATAACAAAAGATGCTAAAAAACGAGACGTTTTCAATCAACGTCTCGTTTTTATCATTTAAAGCCGACAGCGGGGATCGAACCCGCGTCTTGAGCTTACCATGCTCATATTCTACCACTGAACTATGTCGGCAGCTTTCTTTTTTAAAATAAATATAAAACAAAAGCACATAAACATTATCATTAACGTTTACATGCTTTAATGGAGCCTATCGGGATCGAACCGATGACCTCCTGCGTGCAAGGCAGGCGCTCTCCCAGCTGAGCTAAGGCCCCGTCATATACTACAAAGAACACAAAATGGTCGGGAAGACAGGATTTGAACCTGCGACCTCTTGGTCC
>DATGTP010000038.1:0-55838 GCA_035301825.1 Pseudogracilibacillus sp.
AAGCGTGCGTAAGTGGTGGGAAGCATTTGCGACCGTGACATCAATAATATTTGCTATATCACAAACACATAACTCTTCACCTTTTAACAAGGCAAAGGTAATTTTCGCCCTATTTTCTTCCGCAATAGCTTTAAATAATTGTGCAACACTAGAAATATCTTCTTTCTCTAATTCTCTTTGTATTCGATTAACTTTTTCTTCGTCATAACAATAAATTTCACAAGCATCTTTCTTATTCATTCTCTTATCTCCATTCATATTCAAGTATCTGTTTGAATATAGTATACTCTTTCAAAGCTATTAATCAAGCCAATACTTGAATATAAAAACTGGATTGGCAATATAGCTAGAACAACTTGCCATGTAATTTTTGGACTTGATCTTTTAATTGTTTATACCGTTCTCTAATGTCTTTATTAATACTTCCTCTGAACTAGGGATTTTATATGTTTTCGTGATCTTTCTCCCTCTAGAATAGATGTAAGTAACCATGCACGATTACTTCATAGAAATGATATATATTTAAAAACAAGTAAATTTTTAAAACGCCAAAAAGCCCCTAACTCATCTGAATGAGTTAGGAGCAATATTTTATGAAAAGTACACTTAGTGATGAATGTACTAGTAAATTGATTGGACAAATACAATTTCCATGCATACAAAAAGAGGAGGAAAAACATCCCCCTCGTCACTAAATAATCATTAATTTATTTCCTTATATTTAGTCGAAAATCCACTTCGGCAGAGTAAAAAGCAGGGAACTATTTGCTTAAACTTTTCCCTAAACAAACCAAATCCCCTTAAATCCAGCGAAATAAAGCAAAATCCTGCTTAACTCGCTTCTCCCTTACTCCCACTCAATTGTCGCAGGAGGTTTGCTCGTTATATCATATACGACACGGTTGACGTGGTCGACTTCACTCGTGATGCGTTGGGAGATTTTTTCTAAAATATCAAATGGGATGTGTGCCCATTCTGATGTCATCCCGTCTACAGAATGTACTGCACGGATACCGACTGTATAGTCGTATGAGCGTGCGTCGTTTGAGACACCTACACTACGAATGTTTGGTAGAACGGCGAAGTATTGCCAGATCGAACGTTCTAAGCCTGCTAGGCGAATCTCTTCGCGTAAAATCGCATCTGCTTCACGGACGATGTGTAACTTTTCTTCTGTTACTTCTCCTAAGACACGAATGCCAAGTCCTGGTCCTGGAAATGGCTGGCGCCAAACGATTGTGTCGGGTAGACCAAGTGCTGTTCCAAGTGCACGGACTTCGTCTTTAAAGAGCGCGCGAATTGGTTCAATTAATTCAAATTGCATATCTTCTGGTAATCCGCCAACATTATGGTGTGATTTAACTGCTTTTCCAGTGATCGTTCCACTTTCTAACACATCACTATATAATGTGCCTTGTGCTAAAAACTTCACGTCTGTTAATTTACTTGCTTCAGCATCAAATACTTCGATAAATTCATTTCCAATAATTTTGCGTTTCTTTTCTGGATCATCTACACCATTTAATTTCGTTAAAAACTGCTCTGATGCATCGACTTTAATAATATTCATATGGAATTCTTTTTCAAGTGTTGCCATCACTTCGTCTCCTTCGTTTTTACGAAGTAAACCATGGTCAACAAAAATACATGTCAGTTGATCACCAATTGCACGGTGTAAGAGTGCTGCAACAACTGTTGAGTCAACTCCACCACTTAAGCCGCAGAGTACTTTTTCTTTACCGACTGTTTGACGAATGGCTTCAATTTCACTGTCGATAAATTGTTCAATTGACCAGTCACCTGCACAGCCACTAATATCAAATAAAAATGAACGTAATAAAGCAATACCATCTAATGTCGCCGTGTTTTCCGGGTAAAATTGAATACCGTACACTTTTTTCGTATCATGACTCAGCACGACAGGATAGCCTGCTTCATTTTCAGCATGGACTTTAAAACCTTCTGGTAGAGTCTTTACTTCCGTTCCTTCACTTAAGGCAACTTGGTGACTGCCTGTTTGTAATGCAAAATCATCATCCATTGTAATTTGGCTTTGTTTAATGGCTTCTTTATGATGTGATACAACTTGTCCACCAAAATGGTCAACAATGAGCTGCATGCCGTAAGTAATACCTAACATAGGAATACCTAAGTCATAAATTTCTTCTTGAATACGATAACGATGTTCATCTTCAACATAATAAGGTCCGCCCGATAAGATAATCGCTTTCGGATTCATTGCTTTTACTTCTTCTACTTCTATCGTGTGGGGGCGTAATTCACTATATACGCCTAATTCACGAATTTGACGTGTTAACAATTGATTGGTTGCACTACCAAAATCAATAATTAATACTTTTTCATTTACTTGCATGCTATCTACTCCTCGTCCATATAATTCATTCGTTTCTTATTATACAACATTTGAGTGAGTTTTTTTGTTAAAATGGTAATAACTTCACAAAAAAGTTTTATTTTACGCTATGTAATCGGTTTATTTTACGATAAGGAGAATTTCCATGAATATATTTCATCAATTAAAAAAATTATATCCCTCCCTTGTTTTCATTGAAGATAAGGAGGCTGATGTTGACTATAAATGGTTTGAAATGGATGAAGGTCAAATTATTGGGATTGCTGCAGATGAATTAGTTGAGACAAATGATCAGCTCTTAGCTGTTTTTTTAAAGCCTTATGAACCGCAAGTTCCTATGCGGAATGATGCTGAAGAAGCTTGGTATAACCGAATTCATTATGGTACAGATGAAAAAGTAAGCGACCCGGTCCGTTTCATTTTCTTTCAAATTCAGCAATCTAAGTTCGATCATCAAATGGTTGTCGATGTTTTTGATGCTTTATTAAATAAGGATGTTCCTATTATATGGTTGAATAACAATGAAGGTATATTAATTGAATCAGTCAGTTTAACAGAAGAAGAAACGAATTTCAGACAGCTAATTGACATATTAATTGCTGATGCTTCGGTGCAAATTAAATTTTTCGTCGGGACTTTCATCGAAAGCTTTCATGATTTAAATGAATATTATGATCGAATTGTCCGAACTGGGAAAGAGGTCTTTCAATATACGAATGAATTCGTTATAGATTATTTTCAATCTTTTCCATATTTATTACTGCGTCACATTGATGAGGGAGAAAAAAATGAACTCGTTCAATCTATTTTACAAGACTTCAAGGATGATGATGACATGATTCATACCTTGCAAATGTTTTTGCATCATAATTTGAATGTGTCTGAAACAGCTAAACAATTATTCATGCACCGCAATAGTTTACAGTACCGGATTGATAAGTTCGTTAATGAAACAGGTATTCATGTTCAATCCTTTGATCAAGCCTTCGTTGTGCAGTTGGCTATGATTGCTAATAAGATGATCCGACAAGATGATCAATAAAGTTGTGCTTTTATGCATAACTTTATTTTTTTATAGCGAATATGCACAAGAAATCTTTTATTTTTGTGCACTATTACTATTACAGTTTTGTAAGCGTTTTTATACAATGTAATTAAGATTAAAAATTACATGATTTAGGGGATGAAAAAATGGCTGAAGTTAGATTAGATAAGATTAAAAAAGTTTATGGTAAAGATGTCGTAGCTGTTCAAGACTTCGACTTACAAATTGAAGATAAAGAGTTTATCGTATTTGTTGGTCCTTCAGGTTGCGGTAAGTCAACAACATTACGTATGATTGCTGGACTTGAAGAAATTACGGAAGGTGAACTGTACATTGATGATAAATTAATGAACGATGAAGCACCAAAAGACCGTGACATTGCCATGGTATTCCAAAACTATGCACTTTATCCACATATGGACGTTTATAACAATATGGCTTTCGGTTTAAAATTACGTAAGTTTAAAAAAGATGAAATTGAAGAGCGTGTTCGTAGCGCAGCTAAAATTTTAGGATTAGAAGACTTTTTAGAGCGTAAACCGAAAGAATTATCTGGTGGTCAGCGTCAACGTGTTGCTTTAGGACGTGCGATTGTTCGTGACCCGAAAGTATTCTTAATGGATGAGCCTTTATCAAACTTGGATGCTAAGCTACGTGTTCAAATGCGTGCGGAAATTCAAAAGTTACATACTCGTTTACAGACGACAACGATTTATGTTACACACGACCAAACGGAAGCAATGACAATGGCAACACGTTTAGTTGTTATGAAAGATGGTATTATCCAACAAGTTGGTACACCGAAAGAAATTTATGATAATCCTGATAACATCTTCGTTGGTGGATTTATCGGATCACCTGCTATGAACTTCTTAGATGCAAAAGTTGAAAATGGTCAAGTCATTATTGGCGACTTAAAAGTAGCGATTCCTGAAGATAAGTGGAAATCACTTGATGAACAAGGGTATAATGGAAAGGAACTTGTTTTAGGTGTTCGTCCAGAAGATATTTATGATGCTTCACAGCACCCTGAATTATCAACAGATACAAATATTGAAATTACAGTAGACGTTGCAGAGCTAATGGGTTCTGAGACAGTTGTTTACGGTCTAGTAAATAACCAAAACATCGTTGCTCGTATTGATGCACGTACTGGTATTACACAAGGTTTAAAGATGAAGTTACACTTCGATATGGAAAACGCACACTTCTTTGATAAAGATAGTGAACAGCGTTTAACTCAAAACATATAATTAGACCGATAAAAGGTCATAATTATAAATAGCGAAACAACCCCGTCTAGCTTATTTGCTCGACGGGGTTGTTTTTTTCATTTAATTAAAATAAGGGTTTCCTTTCATGCCTATCCAAATATCACTTTCTTCTAATATTCTTGCTAATTGAAGCAAGCTGTGATCTTGGCCTTTAGCTGCGACAAACTGGATACCCATTGGTAAGCCATCACTCGTCATATGAAGAGGCAGCGTGATTGCTGGTTGTCCTGTTAAATTAGCGAGTGGTGTAAATGGTGAGTAAGTCAAACTCGGTAAAAACATATCATAGATAACATCTTGTTGTTCACTTGGGCTCAGGACTTCCATTTCTTCAAGTAATTGCTGAGCCTTTTCTTCTGTTGGCGTTAACTCTCCTACTTTTGGCGCACCATAGGCTGCACCTGGTGTTAAATAAAAGTCATAGCTTTCATGGAAACTTGCCATTTGTTCAGCCGCTTCATCCCATGACGATAAGCTACTCGCATATTCAGCTGCCGATACATTTTGTCCTGCTCGATTTAATAACCATGTTTCAACTTCCATATCATTAGCATTTAATTTTCGATTTAACATACTTTCAAACTGATTCATTAACGATGCCATTTCACCGCTATTCATTAAGAAATAGTTTCGCATCAACTTCCGCCCATCGACGCCGTTATTAACTTCTTCAACATGATGGCCTTCTTCTTCTAAAAATGCAATTGTTTTTCTTACAGCTTCTTCAGCATCTTTTGATACAGGCGTACCAACTGGTGATGCTGTTGTAAAGCCAATTCTCAAAGGACGCTCAAATGATAACTCGCCATCTTTTTCATATGAACCTGAATAGAGTGGCGCTTGAAAAGCAGCTGCTTCTTGAACAACTTGTAATTCATCTAACATGCGCGCCGTATCACGAACTGTTTTCGTTAAAACAAAATCAATAGCTGCCCCTTGCCAATTTCGTCCCGCACCAGGGCCTACCGGTGTTTTTCCACGTGTTGGCTTTAAACCGACGAGTCCTGTAAAGGAAGCTGGTATCCGAATCGATCCGCCTCCATCACTTGCACCTGCAATTGGGACAACACCTGAAGCAACCGCTGCTGAAGCTCCCCCGCTCGAGCCACCTGGTACATGTGAATAATTCCACGGATTTCGTGTCGGGCCGTGTAATTTCGATTCCGTAATATTTTTAAGGGCAAATTCTGGTGTCGTCGTATTTCCAATTGAAATCACACCTGTTTCGAGTAATTTCTTTGTAAAATGTGCAGTTACTGGTGCTTTCACATCTTTTAATAGCCGTGAACCCCCTGTCGATGGTTCCCCTTCAATCGTTTGTGAAATATCTTTTAAGGCTGTTGGTACCCCAGCAAAAGCGCCTGAATCAACCGCTTCCATTTCAGCAAAAGCTTTATCTTTTCGAACATAGTTAAAAGCATTTAAGATTGGATTAACTTTTTCCAATTGGTCAAAACTTGCCTTTAATACTTCCTCCTTCTTCACCTCTTTACGCTCAATCAAGTCTGCTAAAGCAACACCATCTAAATGAATGTATTCCTCTCGCTTCATATTCGTCTCCCCTTCTTTTTTTAAAAAAAGTTGTTACCTTATGCAGGTAACAACTTATTCGTCCTTTTTTATACATCAATATCGGTAATAACCGTCACGTTCGGATGTTTTTGTAAAATCGATGCTGGTACATCTTCCGTTATCTCACCATGAATCACTTGGCGTAAAATATCTGCCTTTGCTTCACCATGAACTAATAAAATAATTTCTTTTGCATCTAAAATTGTTCCAATTCCCATTGAAATAGCATCGGTTGGAACTTCGTCGATATGGTCAAAAAAGCGAGCATTTGCTTCACGTGTTGATTCGACTAATTTTGCAACATGTGTACGTGCTTCAAAAGGTGTGCCCGGCTCATTAAATCCGATATGACCATTTAAACCTAATCCTAAGACTTGTAAGTCAATCGGCCCTTTTTCTTTAATGAGTGCCTCAAAACGTTCTGCTTCTGTCTCAGCATTATCCGCTAATCCATCTGGTAAGAAAGTCTTCGCTTTATCAATATCCACATGATCAAATAATCTTTCATTCATAAAACGGTGATAACTATTTATATGTGTCGGCTCTAGTCCTACATATTCGTCTAGATTGAATGTCGTCACATTTTTAAAACTGACTTGATCTGCTTTGTATTTTTCAACGAGTAACTCGTAAGTTCTCTCTGGTGTCGATCCTGTTGCAAGGCCTATCACTGGTTGGTCCAATTCTTTAATTTTATCAATGATGACCTCTGATGCTTTTTCACTTAATGCTTCATTGTTTTCAAACTTTAATACTTTCACTACTTTTCCTCCTTGTAACTTATGACACCATTACATAATGTGTAATGAATATTCATATGATCATCGACGAGTAAAAGGTCTGCATCCTTTCCTTCTGCGATGCTTCCTTTACGGTCGAAGACATTTATTTGTTTTGCTGGATTGACTGATGCCATTGTAATGATATCACGGATGGTCACACCATCAAGTGATAACATATTTTTCACCCCATCAATCATTTTTAAAATACTACCTGCAAGTGAGTCACCTTCTACTAAGGTCGCTCTATCCTCACTGACATTAACAGCTTGACCACCTAATTCATATTCACCTGGTGGTAACCATTTAGCACGCATAGAGTCTGTTATTAATATGATTTTATCACTTTGTGCGCTATTGAAAAGGAGTTGAACCATTTCCTTTGAGGAATGAATAAAATCAGCAATAAGCTCCCCTTTTAATTGTGGAATCATCATGAATGCTCCTACTGCACCAATATCTCGATGGTGGATTCCTTCCATAGCATTACATAAATGCGTTAATTGATGGACCCCGTCTTCAACAGCTTGTTTCACTTGTTCATAGTTAGCTGCTGTATGACCTGCAGACACATTAACGCCTTGTTCGTTTAATGCTTTAACGAACATCCCCTTATGTAAGTCACACTCTGGAGCAACTGTAATGGTTTTAATCAATCCTTTAGCAATCGCTTGCCAACGGTTAAAAGTGTCTAAATTAGGTGGGGTAATATATTGTCCTGGTTGAGCCCCTTTTTTATTGTAGTTTACAAAAGGACCTTCTAAATGAACCCCTAAAATTTCAGCTTGACCGATCTTATTGTCATAGCTTGCAACTGTTTCAAGTGCTTGTTCAATATTTTCATCTGATTGTGTCATTGTCGTTGCTAAGAAACTTGTCGTTCCTTCAGCTGGTAGAATCTTAGCCATCGTTTCTAATGCTTCTTCAGTACCATCCATGACATCTGCACTATGTGCACCATGAATATGGCTATCAATAAAGCCTGGAATGACTTTTTTTCCTTTTCCGTCAATGACTGTGTCAGTTGATGAGATATGCTCATATGAACCTTGTCCAAAGCTTTTAATTTTACCATCTTCTATGACAAGATAAGCTTGATCCATGACCTCATCTTCAAGATAAATTTTTGCATCCGTAATAATTGTACGTGACATAAATTACATACTCCTTTTATTTACGATTAAAATGCTTTGAGGCTGCACCTAATAAGCCTGCTTTGTTACCTAATGTTGCTGATATAATATGTACGTGGCGAAAACTTTCTAAAATGAAATCATTCACCGTCTTTTCGATTTTTTCGACTAAAAAATCTTGCTCCATAACCCCGCCACCAAGCACGATTGTTGATGGGTTAAATGAGTGAATGAGAGTAACTAATCCGACAGCAATTTCCTTAATCCAACCATGAACAAGCTCAATGATTGTCTCTTCACCTTCATGGTAGGCAGCAAAAATGAGACGGCCATTTTCATACTTTGGATCAACTTCCTTTGCAGCCGCAACAAGTGCTGTTGTTGCGGCATATTTCTCATAACAACCCTTCTGTCCACAACCACACGGTCTACCAAAAGCATGTGTTGGCATATGCCCAAACTCACCTGCAAAGCCTGACTTCCCATAATATAGGTTCGAATCAATAACGATTGCACCGCCGATACCTGTTCCATAAGTTAAGTACAAAATATCGTCATAGTCTTTTCCGATTCCAAAGGCACTCTCTCCTAAAGCTGCTGCGTTGACATCATTTTCGACTGTCACTGGCACTTGAAAGACTTCCTCTAATTTGGCCTTGATTGGCAAATCTTTCGTGTTCGGTATATTTGATGCATTTTGTGCAAGGAAACCACCTTCTAAATCGACTTGACCGAGTGTACTTACACCGATAGCATCAAATGATGTAAAACTCTCTTTTACTTTAGCAATCACATTGTCGAGAACGTAAGGTCCTCCTTTTGCTGCTTCTGTATCAAATTCAATAAATTGTGTCACATGACCCGACTCATCAACTAGTCCTGCCTTAATAGATGTGCCACCAATGTCTATTCCTAATACCTTCATGTATAACCCCTACTTTCACGCTTCTAAATATAATTCAAATTTATGTTTATCAATTCGATAGACTGCTCGTGTATATTCTAGGATGGTATCTTCTTTCGTATAGGTCGTTTGGTAAAACAACAAACCTAAAGAATCACCGGTAATTTTAAATAAACTCTTTTCAGAGTCATTTAAATGAACAGGCTCAATTGTTTGTTTTGCATAATGTGGCTCTACACGATAATCACTAGCTAAAACATCATATAATGAACGATTTTCCAATTTATCTTCGACTAGACCTGGATACTTCTTAGCTTCCAACCATACGGTTTCAATGGCATAAGGTTCATCATCTATGATTCGTAGGCGAATGAGTTCAATTAATTCATCACCTTCACGAATATTAAATACTTTAGAAATTTTCTTCGAGCTTGCCAATGTTTTAAAAGAGAGTAAAACCGTTTCGACTTTATGGCCAAGCTTTTTCATTTCTTCCGTAAAGCTCGTTAACTTTGTCAATTCTCTTTTCGGCTTTTGATGGGCCACATAAGTCCCCTTACCTTGTTCACGATATAAGATCCCTTCATTAACAAGTTCCATAATAGCCATGCGAACAGTCATCCGGCTAATGTCATGAAACTCACATAACTCTCGTTCTGTTGGAATGAGGTCACCAGGGGATACGTCTTCATTATCAATCATTTCTAATATTATCTCTTTTAACTGATAGTAAATCGGTATTGAACTTTTTTTATTAACTTTTCTCATTATAAACACTTCCTACCAATATATAATTAAGACATTTTCTCGTTAGTTATTTCCCTTACAGTTTGACCTTCTTATTTGATGTATATATAGTATATATTAATATGAATTGTAAATGAATTCACCAATTCTATTATACCATTCGTATGTATAATGTCTATACAAGAACGGTAATTCGTACTATATTTATCATATTTAATAAATGTGACGGAGGCGAACGAGAAAATGGATCTTTCAAAGTATTCTATCGAAGAAAAAGTTGGTCAAATGTTTATGGTTGGATTTGACGGCCATCAAATGAATGACGATATTTTAAATTTAATTGTTCGATATAATGTAAGCGGTGTCTGTTATTTTAGCCGTAATCTAGACACACCTAAACAAGTTAATCATTTATCAAAACAATTACAAGCACAAGCAAAACTTGATTTTCCTCTCTTTTTGTCAATCGACCAAGAAGGTGGTATGGTTAACCGAATTACAGATGATGTCTTAACAAGCCCAAGCCAGATGGCTTTAGGTGCAACAGATAACCGTCTTTATATTAAATGGATGTCAGAAATTGTAGCAGGCCAGTTAAAAGAAATGGGTTTAAATATGAACTATGCACCTGCTATTGATGTCAATAACAACCCTAATAACCCGGTGATTGGTATTCGCTCTTTTGGTGAAAACGTCAAAAAAGTAAGTCAAATGGGAACAGAGAGTATGTTAGCCTATAAGAGGAATGATATTATTCCAGTCGTTAAACACTTCCCAGGCCATGGCGATACGGCAACTGATTCACATCATGATTTACCTATTATTAAACATGACTTAGACCGTATTCATAAAGTTGAATTAGCACCTTTTAAACATGCAATCAAACATGGTGCTGATGTCGTGATGGTTTCACATTTAAACTTCCCTGCTGTTGACCCAGAAAATCCAGCGACATTATCTTATCCTATTGTCACTAAGTTATTACGTGAAGAATTACAGTTTGATGGGGTTATTACAACAGATTGTATGGAAATGGATGCCATCGGTAAAAATTACACTCCAGCTGAAGCAGCTGTCAAAGCGGTCAAGGCAGGAATTGATTTACTATTATTTAGTCATACATACGATGTTCAACGTGCTGCAATTGATGGGGTCATTGAAGCTGTTAAATCAGGAGAAATTAGTGAAGAATGGATTGATGAATCTTTTATTCGCGTCATGAATTTGAAGAAGAAGCGTCATGTGTCTCATGAAGTTGATCCTTATGAACGTGATGAATTCGAGTTTAAAAGAAATGCGGAATTTGTTCAAAAACTAACAGATGCTTCCATTACAGTTGTAAAAGATGATAAAGATTTACTTCCGCTGCAGGAAGACGAACAAGTCGTTGTTTTAAATTCACATGCAGATCAAGCAAGCTTGGCTGACGAGCAAATGGATTACAAGGAATCATTAGGGCAGTTTTTAAAAAAATTCATGCCACATGTTAAACAATATAGGCTGACCTTAGATGAAAAAACAATAGAATCTTGTCAAGCCGCCAATAAAATTATTATTACGACCAATAATTTATTACGGTATGATGATCAAATGTCGATCGTTCAAGAAGTTGTGAGTCGTTTTAATGACAAGGTCATTGTACTTGCAAAACATTCACCATACGATTATCGTGCCATTGAACATGTCAGTACTTATATTGCGGCATATGATCCACGTCCAAGTGCTTTAGAATCAGCTAGTCGCTTATTAACAGGACAATATACGAATCGGGCACGCTTACCTGTCTCAATTAGCGAAAGGTACACTGCTGGTAAACGATATAAGTTCTAATAAGTTAAAAACGATAACTCGTAAAATGAGTTATCGTTTTCTTTCCCTAAGTAAGCGAACAAATATTCGTACTCCATTTAAATTCGTGTTATTATTTATGATGTTATCTACAGATGAAATGGTGGCAATAATATGAAAAGAATAATCATCACATTAGGACTTACTTTAACTTTATTAACTGCTTGCACTTTAGATGATGCCTTAGACATCATTGATATGGTTGTCGATCTCGTTGACCAAGATGAACTCAAGCAAACTGAATTACAATCAACGCTCGAACATCAAAATATCGACATACATGAAATGCAAGTACACTTCATTGATGTCGGTCAGGCGGACGCAACTCTTATTCGTTTTTATGATGATGACGGAGAGTTCAATATTTTATATGATACAGGTGATTGGCAAGGGAATGAAGTTGTTCCTTATTTAAAAAGCTTACAAATTAAAGACTTAGACTTAGTCATTATTAGTCATCCCCATGCTGACCATATTGGACAGTTGTCAAAAGTAATCGACGCATTTCCAATTGGCGAAATTTGGATGACTGAAAATGAAGCAAATACTCAATTATTTATGAATACGATACTAGCAATTGAGGAAGCAGATATTCCTTTATTATTTCCAGTTGCTGGTCATACAATTGATTATGGACCTTTACATATGACTGTCTTGCATCCTGGCACTGACTTATCAGGTGACTTAAATAGAGACTCATTATCGACCCATATGACTTATGGCGATGTTTCCATCATGTTTACAGGAGATGCTGATCAGAAAGCTGAAGAAGAAATCATGGGGCACTTCAAAGATATCCAAGCAAATATTTTACATTTGGGGCATCATGGTTCAAATACATCAAGCCATGACGCTTTTGTAAAAAGAGTCGACCCTTCCCTTGCGATTTATAGTGCAGGCCTTGATAATAAATATGGACATCCACATGATGAAGTTATTGACACAATACAAGCTTTACAAATCGACTTATATGGAACAATTGAAGATGGAACCATCGTCTTAACAACAGATGGAAATGATATTCAAATTGATACATATCCACATCATGAAAAAAACTGAGATGCTAGCATCTCAGTTTTTCTTTAATTTGTCGTTAATATATTGTGTGCTTCATCAATCTCACTTTGAGGCACGATTAAATAGTAAATGCCGTCCATCATTTGGCCACTTCCATCAACCATATATTCTGTAATATTGTTACGTGTATCATAGTAGCCTGAAAACATCGTTTGCATATCTTTAAAGTCCATATTTGTCGACATATTATTACCTAATATATCAATCATTCCTTTAAATTTAGGAATCGAACCTACTGATGCCCCTTCACGTAAAATACCTTCAATGACTTTACGATGACGCTTTGTACGACCAAAGTCTCCTTCGACATCTTGCTTTCTCATCCGAACGAATGCTTTCGTTTGATCACCATTTAATTCAATACGTCCTAATGGGAAATCATATTTTTTATCTGACCACTCTACATCATTATCAACTGTAATTGTGCCAAGCTGATCAACGAGTTCAACAAGTCCACTCATATTAATCGTCACATAATAATCGACATCAATATTTAAAAAGTTTTCGACTGTCGCAACTGCCATATCTGGCCCACCGAAAGCAAATGCGTGGTTAATTTTATCATCAAAACCTTTTCCAATAATTTCAGTACGAGCGTCTCGCGGGATACTGACAATTTTCATTTCATCTGTGTCTGGTAAAAGTCGCATAATCATAATCGCATCTGATCGCCCCTTTTGACCTTCTTCAGAGTCAATGCCTAGTAAGAGAACGTTAATTGGTTCTGTTGCTTTAATCTTTTTCTTTGTTAAGTTCGTATCAATTGATTCAACCGGTTCATGCATTTTATCGACAGTATTTTTAGCATGATTGTAAATATAAAAAACCGTTCCCCCGACGACTAATAATAAAATAACAATAATTGATAAAAATATTTTTAAACCTGTTCGTTTTTTGCGTTTATCTGTTCTTTTCAATTTCTTTCACCTCAAATATACCATTCGGAATATTGTGTCTAACTTTACTTATAATAGCATAATTTACCTTTTATACAACTTATTTTTTTATATTTACATGTTTTCAAATGTAAATCGACACAATTTATCCATAATTATAATCTTATTTAATAAAAAAAGCTATGAAATGTATATACCATTTCATAGCCTTTAGCTTATTATTTTGAACGACGTTGACGATTATCGTCCTTACCACGACGTCTATTTGACTGATTACGTGATTTTGAACGACCATAAAATCGTTTGCCACCACGATTGTCACGGCCTCCACCACGACCACCACGGCCTCGGCGATTTGATCGTTGATTGTTAGCAGACTTCACACTAACAGGTTGAATCGATGATATTTTCACTGGAATATCACTTGATTCTTTCGTTAACATTTTTAAAGCTGCAGCAATAATTGAAACAGAGTCTTGTTGTTCTAACATCTCTGTTGCAGTTTGTTTAAAACGATCGATTTCATCTTTTTCAACCATTGAAAGTAATTGTTCTGCTGTTGCTTGTTGCTTTCCTAATTGTGCTTCTTTATTTGTCGGTGGTACCATACGCTCCATTTTACTTTTCGTTACTTTTTCAATTAAACGTAAGTGTGGAATCTCACGTGGTGTAACAAATAAAATAGCTGTACCTTTACGCCCTGCACGACCTGTACGACCGATACGGTGTACATAACTTTCAGGGTCTTGTGGAATATCAAAGTTGTATACATGTGTTACGTCTGAAATATCTAACCCTCTTGCAGCCACGTCTGTTGCAACAAGTATTTCAATACGTCCATTTTTAAATTGATTTAAAACACTCATCCGTTTAGATTGTGTTAAATCACCGTGAATACCTTCAGCACGGAAACCTCGGATTTGTAATCCTTCCGTCACTTCATCTACACGACGCTTAGTACGTGCGAATACGATTGCTAGTTTTGGAATATTCATATCGATATGATTTGTTAATGTATCGAACTTAAAGCGTTCTGGAACTTCCATATATACTTGGTCAATATTTTCAACTGTCATTTCTTTTGCTTTCACTTTAATTTCAATTGGTTGCTTCATTAAAGTAGTTGCAATTTCACGAATTTCTTTCGGCATTGTAGCTGAAAATAGTAATGTTTGACGCTCTTCTGGTACTGTGCGTAATATTTCTTTAATATCATCAACAAAGCCCATGTTTAACATTTCATCTGCCTCGTCTAATACAACGACTTTAACATTGTCTAAGCGAATTGTACGACGACGCATATGGTCTAATAAACGTCCTGGCGTTGCAACGACAATTTGTGGGCGATCTTTTAATGCACGAATTTGACGGTCCATTTGTTGGCCACCGTAAACTGCTAATGCACGAACTTTTTTAAAACGTCCTAAACGATTAATTTCTGAAGCGACTTGAATCGCTAATTCACGTGTAGGTGCTACAACTAAGCCTTGTACACCTTTCACTGACGTATCGAACTGCTCAATCATTGGAATACCGAATGCTGCGGTTTTCCCTGTTCCTGTTTGTGCTTGTCCAATAACGTCCTTACCTGCTTTACCATGTGGGATTGTTTCAGCTTGAATTGGTGTCGCTTCTTCAAACCCCATTGCTTCTAATGAACGCATCACGTCATTAGAGATATTTAATTCTTTAAATGTTGTCATTCTTTTTTTACTTCCTTCCTACTTTGTAAAATTGTTTACATGAGTGGAAACCTTGCTTTCTTTTGATTAAAACGTTCAAATGTTCTTATTCATCGCCCGTGATGTCATTTGCTTGAACGTCTTTAATATTTAAATTTTTTATGATTTTAATATGTTCTTGAGAAGGCTTCCTCCTAAATGGATGTTTGCCCATTTTTAATGCAACTTAAACAGTATAGCATAGATTCTCTAAAAAAGGACCTTTGTCACCTTATTGACTTATTTGTTAACGGCTTGTAACTGCAATTCAGTCCATAATGTATTATACTTAGAAGCAATTAAGACATATAGAAAGGTGGCTTTTATCATGCGTCATCCACCAACGAATCCATATTTCGCCATTGCTTTTGCCGTCATTTGTATTTCAGCTTCTGCTATTTTCGTGAGACTAGCTGATGCACCTGCCGGTATTATTGCTTTATATCGACTATTTTTCGCTGTGCTTTTAATGGCTCCATTAATGGTCTTTAAATATCGTCATGAATTTAAACGTGTGACGAAAAAAGATTGGATCATGGCGATTGTATCGGGAGCATTTCTAGCTCTCCACTTTATTTTGTGGTTTGAGTCACTTAATTATACATCTGTAGCAAGTTCCGTTGTTCTTGTTACCTTACAACCTTTATTTGCATTCATTGGAACATATTTCTTCTTTGGCGAACGTTTTTCTGTTGCTGCCATCATTAGTATGTTCATTACGATCATTGGGAGTGTTATTATCGGCTGGGGAGACTTTCAAGTGAGTGGCTTAGCCTTATTGGGTGATATTTTAGCCTTACTTGGTGCTATGACGGTGACGGTCTATTTTATGATTGGTCAACAATTAAGACGCAGTCTATCCTTAATGACCTATACTTTTATCGTCTATGCCAGTAGTACAATTGTATTAATTATTTATAATGTTATTTTACAAAATAACTTTGTTTCCTATACACCGAGCACATGGGGATGGTTCTTTGCTTTAGCTATTATCCCAACTTTTTTCGGACATACTATTTTAAATTGGACTTTGAAATGGGTCAGTACGTCAACTATTTCAATGGCTATTGTTTTCGAACCAATCGGTGCTTCCCTACTAGCTTATTTTATTTTAGACGAATTAATTACTCCTTCTCAAATGTTAGGAGGAGCCATTGTTATATTTGGGCTTTTCTTATTTGTTGTTAGCACAACGCGTAAACGAAAAGTAACCATTTCACGAACTGAATAAAAAAGTAGTAATATCATTATTTAAATGATATTACTACCCCTATTCATCCTATATAATTTTTTCTTTATATTTAACTTTCAATTTACTAATCATATCCCTAGTCATACTTTCTAAGTCATAAGTAGGTTCGAACCCAAACTCCTCTTTCGCACAAGATGTATCAATAGAGTTTGGCCAACTATTTGCAATTTCTTGTAATCTTTCATCGATATTATAAATCATATCAAACTCTGGTATGTGTTTTTTTATTTCGTTTGCAATCATATCTGGCTCAACAGACATCGCACTTATATTGTAAGCATTTCTATTTACCAATTTATCTGAATCTGCTTCTATTAGTTGGATTATTGAGGAAACAGCATCAGACATGTACATCATATCTAGATAAGTCCCTGGTTCTAAATTACATATAAATTGCTGCTTCATTACCGCTTGATGGAATATGTCAACAGCATAATCTGTTGTTCCACCACCTGGAGGAGCCAAGTGCGAAATTAACCCCGGAAAACGGATTCCTCTTGTATCTATGTCATATTTTTTATAATAATAGTCACATAACAATTCACTAGCTACTTTGTTAATCCCATACATTGTATCCGGTCTTTGAATCGTGACTTGTGGTGTGTTTTCTTTTGGTGTCTGCTGACCAAATGCACCAATAGAACTTGGAGTGAAGAACATTGCGTTTAATTCTCGAGCGACTTCAAGTCCATTTAATAGTCCCCCCATATTTAAATCCCACGCAAATTGTGGATTGCTTTCTGCTGTTGCAGATAATAAGGCTGCTAAATGGATAATTACCTCTACATTATGCTCTTTAGCTATCTTTTCAAATTCTTTCCTATCCATAACATCTAGCTTTATAAATATCCCTTTGGTAGACACTTCATTGTCTAAATGTCGAATATCTGTAGCTATAACTTGATCTACACCATACCTTTTCCTTAAAGCCAGCACTAATTCCGTGCCGATCTGACCATGTGCTCCTGTTATTAATACTTTCATTGTTACACACTTCCCATTTTTCGATTTAGTCTATTACTTGTAATTCTTTTCCTACTTTTTCATAAACCTTTAAAGCATCATCTAACATTTCCTTTGTATGGGCTGCTGTTGGCATATTCCTTACACGCCCTGTTTTCCTTGGTACAGTGGGAAATACAATTCCTTTCGCATAGACACCTTCCTCTAATAAACGTTTACTAAATTGTTGTGTCAAACTCTCATCACCAATAATACAAGGCGTAATTGGTGTTTCACTTTCACCAATATTAAAGCCCAATTCTGATAATCCTTCTTTTAAATAGTCTCCATTATCCCATAAACGTTTGATTAACCCTTCACTTTCCATTAATATCTCAATAGCCTTCGTTGCTGACACCGCATCAGCTGGTGTAACTGCTGTTGAAAATAAAAATGGACGTGAACTTACTTTTAACCAATCTATTAATTCTTTACTACCAGCCACATAACCACCTACTACTCCAATTGCCTTAGATAAAGTCCCCATTTGAAAATCAATTTCCTTCTCTAAACCAAAATGTTTCACTGTTCCTGCACCTGAACCTAACACACCTGATCCATGAGCATCATCTACATAAGTGATCAAATCATATTTCTTTGCGATTTCTACGATTTCTGGTAATTTTGCAATATCCCCATCCATAGAGAATACACCATCGGTTATAATCATAATTTTTTTATACTTTCCTGATTCTTTTGCTTCTTTAGCTTTTTGTTCTAAATCCTCCATATTAGAGTGTTCGAAAGGTATGATTTTCGCTCGAGATAACCTACACCCATCAATAATTGATGCGTGATTAAGTGCATCTGACAAAATTGCATCATCTTTATTCATAACTGCTGATATAGCAGCCATATTACAATTAAACCCGGATTGATAAGCTACAACCGCTTCGGTTCCTTTAAATGTTGCTAATTTTCTTTCGAGCTCAATATGGAGGTCTAACGTTCCGTTTATCGTTCTTACTGCTCCGGCTCCAACACCCCATTGTTCTATCGATTCCTTCGCAACTTCTTTCAGTCGTTGATCTGTAGCTAACCCTAAATAGTTATTCGAAGATAAATTAATATATTTTTCATTATTAATCTCAATTATTGGTCCATTTGCACTTTGTAACACATCTATCTCATTATATAAACCATTCTCTTTTAGTTCTTTTAAACTTTTCTGTAAAAATGTTTTTAAAACCATTTGTATTTACCCCTTTAACTTTCATAATTTATTATCATGCTATCGTAAGCTACTTCAATGCTTTCAGAGTTGAAAACATTCTCTAAATCATTATGATGCATTTTTGAATTATGCGATATATGAGTAGCAATTACTTTAGATTCGTCATGAATAGATCCTATATTCTTTAATTTATTTCTAGTATGGATGACTGTTTCAACACTCATATGATTTTTACTCTTATTATTACCAGTCATACCAACAGTACAATCCAATATAGCTATATCGATTTTCCTTCCCTTTAACCAATTCCACGTTTCTTCAGGGAACCACCCCGTATCATTCCCATATAACAATGTCACTCCTTCAATTTCAATATAATATAAATAACATAATTCAGTCCGATCATGATCAGCTAACAAAGGAGTTACATACATATTTTCTTCAAGTTTAATTGTTTTAAATGGCAATAATAAATTAAGTGAATAATCATTACCATTATTTAAACTCTCTAAATCAAAGCGCTTACATTCCTTTAAAACTAGACTATTACCATATATCTCTAAAGGATAATTTATATTGTGTGCAAATCCCTGCATTCGAGCTTCGAGATCTCCTGCAACTAAATGATCAGAGTGAGTATGAGTGACTAAAAGATGCTTTATATTACCTAAATCAATTTCATCTCTTAAAGTTTGCATATGAGTGTCTGCTGAAAAATCAATTTTTATATAATCATTTATTATAATCCCACTCCGTGTCCTTATATCTTTTCCACCTCTGTTTCGTGCCTCAACACAAGCATCACACATACAAAACATGTTGGGAAAACCTTCTGCAGCTGCGGTTCCTAAAAAATGAAGCTTCATTTCTCTCCTCCTTTCCAAGTTAAGCTTGCATACACAATAGATTTAACTAAAGAATGCAATTATTCTAACAATTAACTTGATTTTAAATATGAGTTTTATTATACTAGTCCCAAGTGGATGGGTCAACCCGTCATCGGTATACTGTTATTAAATCGATTCAATTAATATAGATGCCAACTATATTAATTACCACTTTTTTTGAAAACCCTTACATTTATTGGCGGAAAGGAGAATTTTATTTGGGTAAATATATCATAAGACGTTTGCTTGGATTAATACCAATGTTATTTATCATTACAATCATCGCTTTTTTAATGATGCATTTCGCACCAGGTGATGCCTTTACATCAATTATGAATCCTAACATTAAAAACATCGATGAACTACAGGAATCTTTAAGAAAAGCAGCAGGGTATGATAAGTCCCTTCCAATGCAGTATTTTGAATGGCTAAAAAACTTCGTAACAGGAGATTGGGGTTATAGCTATGTAGAGTATAAACCAGTATTAAGTTTAATTGGTCCTGCTTTATACAACACAATTTTCTTAGCAATTTTAGCTCAAATTATTTCTATAGGTGTTGGAGTACCAATTGGTATTATACAAAGTCGTTTCCCTTACTCTAAGTTCGATTATACATCATCAACTATTTTATTTATATTTTTCTCTATTCCATCGTTTATTTTTGGAATAATATTAATATATTTATTCGCAATTAACTTAGGTTGGTTCCCAGCCCAGGGAGCAATTGGAATTGGAGAAGGAGCTGGATCTTTCACTAACAGACTATACCATGCCTTTTTACCGGCAACCTCACTTATACTATTGAGCCTTGTATCACATACGAGATACGTACGAGGTGCAATGTTAGATGTAAGAAGTTCAGATTATATTCGAACTGCTTATGCAAAAGGCTTAGGTGAAGGGAAAGTTTTTGGTAAACATATTTTCCGTAATGCTATGATACCTTCAATTACACAATGGGGATATGATATTTCTTCTATTGTTGGTGGATCAATTATTTTAGAAAGACTATTCCAATATGAAGGTATGGGGTTATTGACAATCGATGCTGTAAGCGGTAGAGACTATCCTGTAATTATGGCAACTACAATTATTTTTGCATTCGCAGTGTTAATTGGTAATTTAATTGCTGACATTTTATATGCAGTAGTCGATCCACGTATACGCTACGATTAAAGGAGGTTTATAAATGTCATTCTCGACAGAACCAGAACACAAAATTGAAAATGATTTAGCTAATATGACAAATAAACGTAAATCACGAACTCCTTTTCAAATGGGGCTCGATCGGTTTATGAATAATAAAGCAGCAGTTGTTAGCACGGTTGTATTAGTTTTGTTGGTGCTAATGTCTCTAGGAGCTCCATTACTGACAAAATGGGACCCATCAGCATCTGATTTAACCATTTCCGACTTACCACCTTCATCAGATCATTGGCTTGGTACAAATAATACCGGACAAGATTTATTTGCTCGTAATTTATATGGCGGACGCGTCATTTTTCTAATTGCCTTCGTTGATATGATTATCATTATGGGACTCGGGATTATATTAGGTGGTTTAGCAGGATATTATGGTGGCAAAGTTGATGCAATTATAATGAGGTTCGTAGACGTTATGATGAACTTCCCCATGTTGTTGCTAATCATTATTTTAAGTGCTTTCTTCAGTACTGATAATGTTTGGGTGCTTATATCAATTATTGCAATTACCGGATGGGCCGGCGTGACACGTTTCATTCGGGGGATTTTCTTGAATTTACGAGAACAAGACTATGTATTAGCAGCTAAAATTTCCGGAAGTAGTGTTTGGAGAATAATTTTCAAACATTTTCTACCTAATTCAATGGGGCCTATTGTAGTTAATGCTACTTTTTTAATGGCAACATTAATTGGTCTAGAGGCTGCTTTATCATTAATAGGATTTGGTGTCCCACCTACCACACCCTCGTGGGGAAATATATTAAATAGTGCATTAGATTATTTCACATTAAAAAACAAACCTTGGGCATGGCTACCACCAGCTGGTTTAATCTTTACAACTATCTTATGCTTTAATTTTATTGGTGATGGTTTGAGAGATGCTTTCGATCCAAGTTTTGATAAATAATTTTATAGGAGGAGTTTTAATGAAAAAAACAAAGTTACTTTTCAGTGCTATATTAATAGGGCTATTACTTATTGTTGCAAGCTGTGGTAATGATGATTCTTCAAACAGTAAAGGTAATAATCTTGATACGACTACAGGAGAACCACAAGAAGGTGGTACATTACGCATGGCTTTTGGTTCTGAAGATTTCAAAGATACACTTATTCCTGGTTTAGCAACTGATGCTTTTAACCAAAATATTGTAAGAATGTTATTTGACGGACTAGCTCATCAAACTGGTGATTTAGAATTGGAACCCCGTATTGCTGAATCGTGGGAAATTAGTGAAGATAAAATGTCTTTAAATGTTATTTTAAATGAAGATGCAAAATGGTCTGATGGCGAACCAATAACTTCGGAAGACATACTTTTTAGTTTTAATACTTTTGCTTCTCAAGAATTAATTGCTTTAGGTGGAGATGGTGGAAGTGAGTTAAGTACCATTAAAGGTTATAGTGACATTCAAGAAGGTAAAGAAGAATCTTTTGAAGATACTGATGGTTTTGAAATTATATCCGATTACGAATTCAACATTCACTTTAACGAACTTGATGCAAAGGGAATTTCTAACATTTTAATTGTTCGTCCTATTCCTAAGCATAAATTAGACGATGAACCTATCAAAGACTGGAAAAACCATCCTTATGTACAAGAGCCTGATGTAACTTCTGGACCTTATCATGTCAAAGAAGTTCAAAAACCTACAACATCAATATTAGGTGCAAATGAAGATTACTATTTAAGCAAACCAAATATCTCTGAAATTGTTGTTCAAGGTGTTAACGTTGATGTTGCACCAGGGTTATTTGCAAATGGTGAATTAGATTACATGATGAAGGGTATTAATGTATCTGATATTGAAGATTTAGAAAGCATTGATAACATACAAGTTGTAGCAAAGCCTGGAGATATTTTTGAATATGTTGGATTAAAACATACTAAACCTCAATTCCAAGACGTTAATGTGCGTCAAGCTTTAATGTATGCTATTCCGAGAGAGTTAATTATAGATTCAATTTATAAAGGTAATGCTGAGATATTAAATTCACCTATTACTGAAATAATTAATTCACATGCAACTGAAGACGACGGTATGAATCCATATGAATTCGATATTGACAAAGCTAATGAATTATTAGATGAAGCAGGTTGGGAATTAGATGAAGATGAGAACAGGATTGACCCTAACACAGGTGAGCCAGCTAATTTCAACTTAATGTATACACAAGACAATAAAAAAGAACAAGACTTGGCGACGACACTTCAAAAATATATTGAAGACATAGGAATTACAATTACTCTACAGCCAGAGGAAGGTACTACCAAGTCTGATAAAATACAAGACGATGATGATGAAGTAGATATGTGGATTGGTGCTTGGGGTGCTATTGGTGATGACCCTAAAGGATTATGGTATACAGGAATGCCTTGGAACTGGCCTCGTTGGAGTGACGAGAAAAATGACGAGTTAATCAAAGCAACATATGCTACAGAAGACGCATTTGATGAAGATAAGCGAACTGAAGCGCTTATTGATTGGCAACTATATGTTAATGAGCAAGTTCCTCTATTATTTTTATGGACATATTATGATGTTGTCTTAATGAGCGATCAACTCAGTATCCCAGAAGAAGAAATGATTGATTTAGGAAGTACTTATAATCCACAAAACTGGTGGTTAAATCAATAAACTATTCTTGCAAATAGTGTATAGTTTTTATACACTATTTGCTTCATTACTTTTTCATTCAATATCATTTATTTAGAATAGGAGGTCTAGAATTGAATAAAAGAGAACCATTATTACACATGAATAACTTAAAAACATACTTTTATACAAAAGACTCAACGGTCCGAGCTGTAGATGGTGTTGATATGAAAATATACCCTAAGGAAATAGTCTGTGTGGTAGGAGAATCTGGTTCCGGTAAAAGTGTCACTTCCCTCTCCATTATGGGACTCATTTCAAAAACAAATGGAAAAATTGTTGATGGAAATATTTTCTTTAATGGGGAAGATTTATTAAAGAAGTCTGAATCTGAATTATCAGGTTTACGTGGTAATGAAATGTCCATGATTTTCCAAGAACCTATGACAGCTTTGAATCCTGTTTTAAAAATTGGCGATCAAATGATTGAGGGTTACATCAGACACACAAAATCCTCTAAAGATACAGCTTATAAAAGAGCTATTGAAATGCTCAAATTTGTTAGTGTACCTCGTGCAAAAGAAATTATGGAGGAGTATCCACATCAACTATCTGGGGGATTAAGGCAAAGAGTTATGATTGCTATGATGATGATGTGTGACCCAAAACTACTCATCGCAGACGAACCAACCACAGCCTTGGACGTAACCATTCAAGCACAGGTTTTAGATTTAATGAAAAAAATGAGTAGAGAGCTCGATACTGCTATTCTACTTGTCACCCATGATTTAGGTGTCGTAGCGGAGATGGCAGATCATGTTGTTGTTATGTATGCAGGTCAAGTAGTAGAAACAACAGATGCTGACACGCTCTTCGAAGAAGCTATACACCCATATACTAAGGGACTTATGGATTCAATTCCATCTATCCATGAAGATACTGAGAAATTAAATTCCATTCCTGGTACAGTACCTGACGCTTCAAATTTCCCAACTGGATGTCGCTTTGCAAATAGATGTCCACTAGCACAAGAACAATGCTTTCATAAAATGCCTGAATTACGTGAAATTAAACCAGGACACTATATAAGGTGTGATATAGTCTAACCATCAATACGTCATGAGAGGAGGAATAACATGAACCCTTTATTAAAAGTAGAAAACTTAAAGAAATACTTCCCTATTACTGGTGGACTTTTTAAAAGGACGGTTGGATATGTAAAAGCTGTTGAAGATATTTCCTTAACTGTCAATAAAGGAGAAACCGTTGGTATTGTCGGAGAGTCAGGTTGCGGAAAATCAACAACTGGTAGAATGGTAGCAAAAGTTATGGATCCTACGGAAGGTAATATATATTTTAACAATCAAAATATCACAAATTTAAAAGGTCGTAGCCTAAAAGAATATCATAAAAATGTTCAAATGATTTTCCAAGATCCATACGCTTCTTTAAATCCTAGAATGACAGTAGAGAACATAATTGGCGAACCACTTGAAGTGAATAAAATAGCTAAAGGTAAAGAACTTACCAATAGAGTTAATAATTTGCTATCTATCGTTGGTTTACAAGAAGAAGATAGACAACGTTATCCACATGAATTTTCCGGTGGTCAAAGGCAGCGTATTGGAATTGCTCGTGCACTTGCTTTAGACCCTCAATTGATTGTTGCAGATGAGGTTGTTTCCGCTCTAGATGTTTCAGTACAATCTCAAATTTTAAATTTATTAACAGATTTAAAGCAAGAATTAGATTTAGCTTTTCTATTTATTTCACATGACTTATCGGTAATTCGTCATATTAGTGACAAAGTTGCGGTTATGTATTTGGGTAATATTGTAGAGGTCGCAAGTAAAAAGGACTTTTTTAACAATACATTACATCCCTATTCTAAAGCGCTATTATCTGCTGCACCTGAACCCGTTCGAAATAAAAAGAAAGAAAGGATTGTTTTGGAAGGCGAGGTACCTGATCCTTCGAATCCTCCTAAAGGATGTCCCTTCCATACACGTTGCCCCTTAGCAATGGATATATGTAAGCAAACTAAACCTAGTTTAGAGTACCAATCAGAAAACCATGCGGTAGCATGTCATCTATACTAATCTTAATTAAGGAGTGTCATCATGGAAGCTTTAAAAGCAATTTTAATTGGTGCGGGTGACCGAGGTGCGAGGGCTTATGCTCCTTTCGCTAAAGACAACCCACATGAGATTCAAATCGTAGCAGTTGCCGAGCCAATTGAGGAACGTAGGCAGCGTATACAAGAAGCACATCAACTAGATGATGCCGTTTGCTTTCACTCTTGGAATGATTTATTTGCTGCTAATATAGATGCCGATCTTGCTATAATTTGCACGATGGACCGGCAACATTTTGAGCCGACAATGAAGGCTTTAGAGAGTCATTTACACGTTTTATTAGAAAAGCCAATGTCACCTGACCCAGAGGAATGTATTTTAATGGAGCAAGCTGCGAAAAAATATAATCGTCAACTCACCATTTGTCATGTCCTTCGTTATACTGAGTTTTGGTCGCATATTCGTGACGTCATTCAGTCAGGCCAAATTGGTGAAGTAGCTTCAATTCAATTAAATGAAAATGTTGAGATTATGCATATGTCACATAGTTTTGTTCGTGGTAATTGGCGTAATAAAGAAGAATCAAGTCCGATGATTTTACAAAAATCTTGTCATGATATGGATATTATTAATTTTATTATGGATAAAAAATGTGAACGGATTAGTTCTTACGGATCCTTAATGCATTTTAGAGAAGAAAACAAACCTAAAGGGGCACCTTTACGCTGTTTAGACGGTTGTCCAGTTGCCAATGAATGTCCTTTCCATGCTGGTCATTATTACTTAGGAGAAGGCCGCGGTTGGGCAATGAAGTTTACTGAGGAAAATTCCAATGAAGCCATTATTGAATCTTTACAAACAACGAACTATGGAAAGTGTGTCTATCAATTAGATAATAATGTGGTTGATCATCAAGTTGTGAATATGGAATTCGAAGATGGTGCAACAGCAACTTTTAGTATGTCCGGATTCACACGTGAACAAACACGCATCGTACAAATCATGGGAACAAAAGGGGAAATTAGAGGGAATATGAGCGATAACTCGATTTCGATCTTTGATTTCTTAACGAAACATGAAACGGTTGTGAATTTCAATCAACCTGTTGGTGGCCACGGTGGTGGCGACAATAAGATTATGAGACAATTTATCGATTCCATTCGACATGAAAGTAAGCATCATATTTCTTCAGCAGAAGTGTCTCTTAGAAGTCATTTAATGGCTTTTGCTGCCGAAGAATCTCGCTTAAATCAAGGGAAATCGATTGATTTAGATCATTTTTATCATGACGTTTTACATGCTAAATAATGCGAAACTGACTAAGGAGAATTCCCCTTAGTCAGTTTTTTTCTAAAAATTGTTGAACGAGTTGATGAATCACAGGTGCATCATCTCCTAGACATAAATGATGATCTGATTGGTCGAACAAAACAACTTCCGTCTGATCCTTACCTATTTCTTCTTGTAGTAATAAGACTGTTTTATAGGGAACCATCCCATCCATTTTCCCCTGAACGATAAAAACTGGAACATTAATATCTTTCAAGTGAGGTTTTGTAAAGTTTACTAATTTTATAAATTCTAAATTAGCTGTAAAAGGGATTTCCCCTACCTTATCTTTATAATGTAAATAACGATCATTTCCCTTCAGTTCACCACGTACACTATCAGCAATGAGCTCACCAAAATAATAACTAATATATTTTACCGAAATAAACTTCCTGGCTGGTGCGAGAAGAACAAGTTTATCAACTTTATAATTGGCAGCTATGTAAGAGGCGATCATTCCACCCATGGAAAAGCCGATAACATAAATTGTTTCACAGCCTTCTTGTAATTTTTCATAAGCGCGCAAGGCGTCTTCAATCCACACTTCATAGGAGACATCTTTTAAGTGGAGTTCTCTACCATGCCCTTCTAAGGTCGGTATTTCAACTTGCCAGTTCGTATGTGTTTTAATATAGTCAGCTAATGGCTCTATTTCATATGGTCCCCCTGTATATCCATGAATTAATAAGCATCCTACCATGAAAAAATCCCCCCTTCTGTCTGTCCTTTCTTCTATTGTATATGAATCTGCTCTTTTCTATCAATTAATGTTCATGTATAATAATGAATAAAGAAATAGCTTCGTGACAAGGTTTGAAATAGATTGGAGGCCTTTATATGCAATTATCATTAGATCATATCATTGTAGGGACTTATTCACCCGAAAGTCAGTCTGCGCAAGATGAGGCAAAGTATGCTATCAAGCGTTTTTATGGTGGGGAGCATGAACAATAGGGAACATATAATTACTTAGCAAATTTAGGAAACGAAAGCTATATTGAATGGCTCGGCCTTCGGGACGATCGCCTTGCTTCATCTTCAGCTAACCCTTTAATAAAAGCACTCGTTAATAATCTAAACGATGGACAAGATGGCAAGATCTTTCAATTCGCCTTACAAACGGATGACATTACTTTTTTCAAAAAACGATTTATTGAGAAGGGGATTCCTTATGTAGGTCCTCTTGAAGGCTCGCGGGTCAATGATCAAGGTGTAGGCTTAAAGTGGCAAATGTTATTTCCTATAGGTAAGGACGAGGAGCAGCTTCCTTTTCTCATTGAGTGGGAAAATGATTGGCAAGAGCGGACGGCGGGTTTCCCGATGAATGATAAGGTGCTTGAACGCCTTTTCTTCCGCGGCTTAAGTTTGGCGCGTTTTCAAGATATTTATGGAACACATGCAGTTGTTCGGAATGAGCTTCTTTTGAAAAATTGTCGTTTGTCTTTCATTGATGAGGGATATAGTCATATTCATGTTCGATAAAAAAAGCTTTATCCACTGGGGATAAAGCTTTATTCGTATTCAATGCGTCCTAAGATGGTAGCAATCGTTAGTCCTGCTAGAAAGATGAGTAAGGATATGAGGGTTGATCCGATTGATAAGGGCCATCCCGGAAATATAACATAAATTGAGCCGATAACAAATCCGATGATAAGGGCAAATGTCGCTGTATGAAAATGGTGTAAAAAGTATTTAATGATATTACTGATTGAAATAATCCCAAGAAAAATACCGATTGCGACAACGACAAGAACCGAGAACTCGAAATGTTCGACGGCATGCAAGATGGTTCCATATGAACCAAGTACGAGTAGGACGAGTGATCCTGATATACCTGGTAGGATCATTGCTGCACTTGCAACTACGCCTGATATAAATAAAAAGAAATAGGTTGACATGCTTCGGTCGGTTATTAATAAATCTTCGTCCCCATTAGTTGGAATAAGTACTATGATAATAACACCTATAATAAGTAGCGCGATATGTTGCCACTTAAATGTTTTGAGTGCATTAGATTCTCGGAATAAATAAGGGAGAATACCTAAAATAAGTCCGATGAAAAAGTAAAATGTAAACATTGAATAATATTCTAATAAATAGTTGATTACTTTACTAAATGCTAGGATAGCTGATCCCGCTCCAATGGCGAGCGGGATTAAAAACATGAGTGACTGTCGCCACTTTTTCGTAAATAAAGCACTAATGGCTTCAATTAATTGATCATAAATTCCTAAAAGAACAGCAATGGTTCCACCACTTACACCTGGAACAACATCACTCGTTCCCATAACAAAACCACGATATATATTTTTCCATTCCATTTTTTTAACTCCTATTGTTTAATTCGAATGACTGAACAATTCATTCAACATCTATCATACCAAATAGCATGTATAAAATATATTTTAAACGTAAAAAAACCTACATTATTCTATGTAGGTTTTGTCATTTTTATGTTCAGTAGAGGTTTTCTCGTCTTTCCTTCGTTTTATCTCTTTTTTTAATATGTTTAAGAATTGTTCGTCTAGTTGTAATTCTTTTGCTTTATCATAGGCTCGATGCAATAATTCGTCAGATAATTGTTGCACTCGAAAAACCTCCCTTTCTTTCATTCCTTTCTTTCATTCCTTTCTTGCTTAATTGTTATATACCCACTCATTACTTTTTTAATCCTATTATCAATTAGATTTTATAATTAATAATTGACAAAATCGTGAACACGCTTTCACAATTGTAAACTTAAGGGAGATTTTAGATGTTTTTTATTTAATTATAGGTTTAACAGCTTGTCAGAGTGGGTAAAAAAATGTAGGCAGCTTTTTTGCCTATTTATAATAGCTATGATATTATAATAATTACAAATAAGAATTTGAGGAGGATCTTACAGATGAGTAAAGAAAATGTAAACAAGAAGCGTTTAACAACTGCAGCTGGGAATCCAGTTCCTGATAATGAGAACTCGATGACTGCAGGTCCAAGAGGTCCGGTACTATTACAAGACTATTGGCTATTAGAAAAACAAGCACATTTCAATCGTGAAGTGATTCCAGAGCGTCGAATGCACGCAAAAGGTTCAGGTGCTTTTGGTAGCTTTACCGTCACAAACGATATTTCAAAATATACGAAAGCGAAGATTTTCTCTGAAGTTGGCAAGAAAACAGATATGTTTGCACGTTTCTCCACAGTTGCTGGTGAGCGTGGAGCAGCAGATGCGGAAAGAGATATTCGTGGTTTCGCACTTAAGTTTTACACTGAAGAAGGTAATTGGGATTTAGTTGGTAATAACACGCCTGTATTCTTCTTCCGAGATGCCATGCATTTCCCTGACTTAAACCACGCAGTTAAACGTGATCCACGTACAAATATGCGTTCAGCAAATAATAACTGGGATTTCTGGAGCTTATTACCAGAGGCACTCCACCAAGTAACGATTGTCATGAGTGATCGTGGTATTCCAAAAACTTACCGTCATATGCACGGATTCGGAAGTCATACTTATAGTATGATTAATGCTGATAATGAGCGTGTATGGGTTAAGTTCCATTTCCGTTCACAACAAGGGATTGAAAACTTATCGAACCCTGAAGCTGAACAGGTTATAGGTAAAGATCGTGAATCACACCAACGTGATTTATATGACAACATTGAAAATGGTAATTTCCCTAAATGGAAAATGTATATCCAAGTGATGACTGAAGAAGAAGCGAATAACATGCCATACAACCCATTTGATTTAACAAAAGTATGGTATAAAGGTGATTTTCCACTCATTGAAGTTGGTGAATTCGAATTAAACAAAAACCCTGATAACTATTTCTCAGATGTTGAGCAAGCAGCATTCTCACCTGCAAGCATCGTTCCAGGTATCGGCTTCTCACCTGATAAAATGTTACAAGCTCGCTTATTCTCTTATGCGGATGCACAACGTTACCGTTTAGGTGTTAATCACCACCAAATTCCGGTTAACAAACCACGTTGCCCATTCCATCCATTCCATCGTGATGGACAGATGCGTACGGATGGTAACCTAGGAAGTACTTTGCACTATCAGCCGAATAGCTATGATGAGTGGCAAGATAACCCAGAAGTAAAAGAGCCACCATTAGAGATTCATGGTGCGGCAGATCACTGGAACTTCCGGGAAGATGATGATCATTATTATGAGCAACCAGGTAAATTATTCCGCTTAATGAGCGATGAACAAAAAGAACTTTTATTCCGTAATACGGCTGAGGACTTCGAAGAAGCAGAAGAATTTATTAAAATTCGCCACATTACGAACTGCTATAAAGCAGATCCAGCATACGGTGAAGGGGTAGCAAAAGCTGCTGGCATCGATATGGATAAGGTAATGAATGCTTTAAACGAATAAGATAGGCTTTAAACTAGCATTCTTTTAAGGATGCTAGTTTTTTTATACAAAAAATCCGTAACGCTATCATCTAACGTTACGGATTTCCTTATGCTTCTGGGTTAATCATAGTCAAACTAATTCGGTTTCTACTTTCATCAACATCTTTTATCCAAACAGTCACTTGTTCACCACGTGTGACAATATCATTCGGATCTTGAACAAAGCCTTCAGCTAATTCCGAAATGTGTACTAAACCTTCTAAGTGATCATTGATTTTAACGAAGGCACCAAAATGAACAATATTACGTACATGACCACGTAATTTCTGGCCTTTGTTTAAATCAGAGATTTGAATGGTATTCATTTCTTCTCTTGCTTTTGCTTGCTCAAGCTTTTGTTCAACATCTGCTTGACTAATCATCGACAAAGCAATACGGTTTCGTTTTTTATCAATGTCTTCAATCCACACATTGACAACATCTCCAACTGAAACGAGGTCCATTGGATGTTTAACAACATGATTCGATAAGCGCGAAATATGAACAAGCCCATCTTGCCCTATTCCGATATCAACAAAAGCTCCAAAATCGACAACATTACGAACGGTCCCCTGCATTTCCATTCCCACTTCTAAATCATCAATGGATAACACTTTTGATTTAAGAATCGGTTGCGGGAAATCGTCACGTAAATCGCGGCCTGGCTTTTGTAAAGCTTCAACAATGTCTACTAAAGTCGGCTCCCCAATTTCTAATTGCTCTGCCAACTGTGGTAAATCTATTTCTTTTAAAGCTTCGAGTAAAGCATCTGTTCCAAGATCTTCTAAAGATACATTTAACTCTTTCAATAACTGCTCTGTTACTTTATAGCTTTCCGGGTGAATAGGTGTTTGATCAAGCGGATGCTCTCCGTCAATAACTCTTAAGAAACCAATACTTTGTTCATATGTTTTTGGCCCTAAGCGAGGAACCTTTTTAAGTTGCTTACGATTTGTATACTTGCCAATTTCATCACGCATGACAACGACGTTTTTCGCTGTTGTTTTACTTAAACCTGCCACATGTTCTAATAAAGCTTGGGAAGCTGTATTAACATTGACACCTACTTGGTTTACCGCTGTTTCAACAACGAAATCAAGCGATTCTGCTAATTGTTTTTGATTAACATCATGTTGATACTGACCGACACCAATTGACTTCGGATCAATTTTAACAAGTTCTGCTAAAGGATCCTGGACACGTCTACCAATGGAAACAGCACTTCTTTCCTCTACTTCTAAGTCGGGAAATTCATCTCGCGCTAAATTAGATGCTGAATAAACACTTGCTCCAGCTTCGTTTACAATAATATATGGAATATCTAAAGTATGTTTTTCAATAACAGATGCAATAAATTGCTCCGTTTCACGCGATGCTGTTCCATTTCCAATGGCGATTAATTGAATACCATACTCTTTTATAAACTTCATAACTTTTTTCTCACTACCGACTAGGTCATTTCGTGGTGCCGTTGGATACATTACATCAATCGCCTGCATTTGGCCCGTTTCATTAATAACTGCTAACTTACAACCCGTTCGAAAAGCTGGGTCAACAGCTAAAATCATACGTCCTTTTAATGGAGGTTGTAATAATAAATTCCGTAAGTTTTCCGAGAATACATTGATTGCTTGTGCTTCCGCTGTCTCAGTAATTTGATTACGCATTTCTCTTTCTACAGCAGGTGCGATCAAGCGTTTATAACTATCTTCAATCGCTGCTTCTAATATTGTTCGGCAAGCTTCTTGACAATGAGCTTGAATCAACTTCTTTAGCAAATAATCGATGATCTGATCTTCAGGTGCAAGGATAGACACCTTTAAAATATCCTCTTTTTCACCACGGTTGATAGCTAATGTACGGTGAGAAACGATTTGCCTTAAAGGCTCGGAATACTCATAGTACATCTCATATACTTTTTCTTCATCCTTTTCCTCATCTTTAACATCTGTTGTAATGAGGCCTTTTTGCCATGTCAGATGTCGAATATGTTCACGGAAAGTTGCATCATCCGAGATCCATTCAGCAATAATATCATTTGCCCCTTGGATGACCGCTTCATGATCTGTTAGCTCATGCTCTTCTGATAGATAAGCCTCTGCTTCAGCCTCTATATCTGTCAGCTCTTGCGCCCAAATTAACTCAGCAAAAGGCTCTAACCCTTTTTCTTTAGCAATCGTTGCACGTGTACGACGCTTTTGACGATATGGACGATATAAGTCCTCCACTCGCTGCAACTTCGTCGCTTTCTCAATATTAGCCTGTAATTCCTCAGTTAATTTACCTTGTTCATCAATGAGACGAATGACTTCTTCTTTACGCTCTTTCAACTGAACCGCATAATGCCACTCATCATGAATCTGTTTAATTTCAACTTCATCCAATCCACCCGTTACCTCTTTCCGATAACGCGCAATAAAAGGAATCGTATTCCCTTCCTCTAATAATTGAACGACCTTTTCAATGGTTGATTGTTTTATTTGAATATCTTTCGCTACTAATTCAATTAATGTCTTATCCAAAAGACCACTCCTTCCACCCTTCATTTTAACAAAAACGAAGCCACTATGACACTTTTGTCTTAAAAAATCTCCCTTGACCGACTTTGACAGTTAAACAGCCGTTTAACTTCTTCCATATAAAAACAGAAAAATTCCCGCCCACCAATGAACGGCAAGCGGAAACTAATCCATCATATATGAACTATCTGAACCTAGCACTTCACGTAACTTCTTTAATGCACGACGTTGTAATCGTGAGACGTGCATTTGTGATAGTCCTAATAAATCTCCAACTTCTTGCTGACTTAAATTTTCAAAAAAGATTAATTTTACAATCTCTTGTTCGCGCTTTGGTAAAACAGGCATAATTTCTTCTAAAACCATATGAATATCAACTTTATGATAATTTGACTCATCCTTACCAACAATATCCATTAAGGTAAATGTTCCACCATCTGCATTGGGATCATGCGTATAATCAATCGATAAGGCTCGATAATTCGATGTCATCTCCATTGTTTCAAGAACGTCTTCTTCTGATACTCCTAAATAATCAGCAATATCAAATACAGAAGGTGAACGTTGCAAATCAACGGTCAACTCTTCGACTGCCCGATTAATTTTAGGTCCTAGTTCTTTAATACGTCTTGGAACGTGAACACCCCACGTTTTATCGCGAATGAATCGCTTAATTTCACCAATAATGGTCGGAATTGCAAAAGCTTCGAATGCACGTTCAAAACTTTTATCATAACGTTTTACTGCAACGAGTAAACCGATCATACCAACTTGAACAAGATCTTCATGATTTTCATTATTTCGTGAATACTTACGAGCCAAAGAATGTACGAGCCCTTCATAATGTTTTACTAGCTTTTCTTGTACTTCACTGTCGTCTGGATTGTTTTGGATATGTTCAATTAATGCATATAATTCTTTTTCTGCTAATCTATTTTGATGTTTAGGATGTCGGGATTTCGTCATTAGCATCCACCTCGGTCTCATTTAAGTACTTTGTCATTAAGACCATGACGCCATACTCATTATTAATTTCGACCTCGTCCATCAAAGTATTAATTAAGAATAATCCAAATCCTCCTTCTCTTAATTGTGATACGGGTTTCATTTCTTCCTTCTTGCTAAATGGCCCAATTCTTTCCTTTACTTCTTGGATATCAAAGCCAGCTCCTTGATCAGACACCATGACTTCTAAACGATCATGATAAACAGCAAATCCAATATTTAACTCGCCTGAATGATTTGATTCATAGGCATGTGACACAACATTTGTCGTCGCTTCCGATACAGCAATTTTCATATCTTCTATATCTTCATATGAGAAACCCATTCGATTAGCAATGCCAGATAAAGTTAAACGAATCACACCGACATATTCAGGTTTTGCAGGCAACTTAAATTGAATAAAATCAAATTCAGTCATGCTTGTTCTCCTCCACTTTCCGTACGCAAGTTAATGATTTCATCTAAACCAGTTACAATAAATAGACGTAAGACACGATCATGTGCATGAACAATTTCGAAATGACAATTGTTTTCTTGCGCTTTTTTATAAGCACTAATAAATACACCTAGTCCCGTACTATCCATATATGTCACTTTATGTAAGTCAACTTGAACTTTCTCTTCCGTATCAACTAATGGGAGTACTTTTTCTTCTAAAATAGACACGGTATAAACATCAATTTCTCCTGACAATTTAACGAGAGATTGATTTCCTTCTTTTTCTACATTAACATGTAGGTTCATCTTTCATTCACCTCTTCAAAATTTTAACTCATATATATGCATGATCTTGTATTAAAAACAACTTCACTTTAATATACTTTCCCACTCAAACTAATGTTAAACTACTTTTTCTCAATTATAATTAAAGTAAAGTCATCTTTTAATTCAAAGTCTGGTAAATGTTCAAAGTGTTGGTAAACTTTATTAACTTGTTCTTGTGCATGCAAATGGTTGTAACACTTGATCACATCAATAACTTCTTCACGTTTTATAAAGCGATCATTACGCTTACATTCAGTTACACCATCTGTTAATAAAATAATTTTATCACCGGCTTGTATTTTCTTCTCATATTGTTCATATTCTATGTCTTTCATGACACCTAAAACAATCCCTTTAGCTTCAATTTCTCTAAACTGATCTGTTTGTGCATGATAGAAGAAACCAGGTTCATGACCTGCTGAACTATATGTGAAAGTGCTTGTTTCCGGCTTATATTGCCCATAAAACATCGTAATAAACATATGTGAAGCAATGTTTTTTTCAACAACTCTATTTAAATTCCGCAAAATATTTCGTGGTTGTAAATCTTCCATATGGAAACTATCCATTGCATACTTAACCATGGACATACTCAAGGCTGCAGGCACACCTTTTCCAATAATATCTGCAATAGCGACACCTAGTACACCATCATCGCGTTCTACAAAACGATAATAGTCACCATTCATTTGTAAGTAAGGTACGGTTATAGCACCAATTTCTAAATGTGGGTAATCAGGGACTTCTGATGTAAACAAGGTGTGTTGCATATCTGCTGCTACTTCAATCTCTGACTTTAATGCTAGCTGTTCTTTTTCGATTCGCTCATAATATTGATGGATTTTACGATAGTTCGTTAATGAATGAAGTAAAAATTCAAATGCAGAACGGAAGGTGTCACTCATTTCCTCATCAAATATATGTTCAATCGCTTGGATATGTATACGAATTATTTCCTCAGGGTAAATATTTTGTCTTACAAAGTATTTACTCATCTCTTCTGCATCACCGACAGAAGAGTCATTACTGTCAATATAACGTTGTAATAATTCTGTATAAAGACTTTCAGCTAATTTAACATTATTCATATTCACTCTTCTCCCTATCTATGATAGAATAACTACACTTTACAGCCTTTATGTTTGTTATCTCTATCTTATCAAATTATTACATGCCGTGACGTTACAGTTTCATAACAAGTTATGTATATATAAATTCTATTTTAACATGTTCCATCACTTCCGTCCGGATAGAAGAAAGAGTTCTCCTACAGATGTAGAAAAACTCTCACTATTTTACTTCGGTTCAAATGTTAAAACAGATCCATCATATGATGTAATTGAAGTTGAATGGAAGTTTCCATCAACCCAATCTTGTAATTGATTACTATACCACGGACTTTTAATGTTCTCGGATTGACCAGGCCCAACAATATGATAGCCTAGATCCGGCTCATCCATATCAATAACAAAACGCCATGACGCTCCATGATTAACGATTCCTTCATCATTGGCACGGGCAGCGAGCGGTGTGACCGCACTCCCATTTACAGGAATTGGCTTTTTATTGTATAAATAGCCTAGCCATTTATTAGCTGAACTTAGTGGATGTTTAAATTGTACTTGATGGGCCTCACCCCAAGTCCAATCAGCTAGGGTTTTTCCATATGTTTCACTAAGTTGATCTACTGTCTCTTCCAAGGCTTCTGACACCAAGTTTGTCAGTCCACCTGCATTATCTACCCAAACTGATCGATCACCTTTACGTAACAACTCATCCGTTGTTTGTGGCATTCCCGTAAATAAATCCAATACATCATCATCTATTTTATCATATAAGATTAAGTCAATCTCTTTAAATAAATGGTCAAATATCAATGGTGCCGCTTCATCTATATGATCTTCAAAGTCCCATTCATCTAAGACTGCTAATACTTCTTGGGCACCTTCTGATAGTGCTTCATCCTGTAACAAATCAATGAAGAAGGGGACAAATTCCTCAGCGCGTAAATTTTTAGCATCCATTTGCAAGTCTTCCATATCCTCAGCTGTTAGCTTATCTCCTGCTTCTAACACTTCATGAATACGTTCATAACGATATGGTTGAGCCCAAACATTACTAATATGATACGGATATTTATTTGTCGCTACTTTATTATTTGCTGTTGCAATGAATCCTTTTTCAGGATTAACAACCCTTGGCAATTGATCAAAGGGAATGTATTCATCTATAAGATGTTTTTCTTCCCAACCTGGTAAAGGCAGTAAAGCATCTGAAGCTTTTTCATATATTGGGATTTTCCCATTCGCCTTATATGCTATTGTTCCATCTACACTGGCAAAAACAAAGTTTTGAGCTGGTGCATGGAAGTTTTCTAAGGCAGTTTCAAACTCCTCCCAATTGGTTGCTCGGTTCATTTCTAAAATCGCTTGTAGTTCAGGTGTTGGGTCTAAGGCTGTCCATCTCAATGACAGCACTGCATCTTTAGCACTTTCTTCAGCGAATTCAGAGACGATTGGACCATGACGTGTCTCAAGCACCTCATAATCAATTGTTTCGCCACCTTTTACTTTAATTGGCTCTGATATAAGCTCTGCCTCTTCCCATTCGTCTTCAAATAAAAATTGACTATCATTTTCTGGATGCCTTTTCTCAATATATAATTGTTGAACATCTGGCCCCGTATTCGTAACCCCCCAGGAAATGGAATCATTATGACCCAGGATAATACCTGGAACACCTGCAAAAATAACACCACTTACATTAACATGGTCGTTCTTTAAATGCATTTGTAACCAAATCGATGGCGTTGCCAAACCTAAATGTGGGTCATCGGCTAATAGAGGTGAACCACTTACTGTTTTATCACCCGAAACAACCCAATTATTACTCCCGTTAAAGGGATCTGGTAAATGGACATCTTTAAAGCTATTTGCAATATCGATTACATCTGCTTCATATACATATGAAAGGTCATTCTGTAAACTAGAAGTTTCAAGTTCCTCTTCTTCAATAATGGTCATGCGATTCTTTGGATATGTCGGAAATAATTCCGAAGCATCTTCCATTGAATAGGTATGTAGTAAATAATAATTGAAAGCTTGCCGTTCCCAATGTCCACCTAAGTCATAAGCCATATATTTACCAATCGTTAAAGAGTCGAGTGGTGTCCATTCTTCAGGTTGACCACCTACTAACATGAACTCTACCGGTAAAGTCTTATTAGCTTTTGCTTCTGCAATATAAGCATTCACACCATCAGCAAACCATTGCAAAACATCCTTTGCATCGTCACTATATAAATCATATGACTTTTCAGCTGCTCGCCTTAAGCCAAGTGTTCGAAAATACTTATCTTGATCGATGACAGCTTCCCCAATCAATTCACTTAATGTTCCCGATGCTTGTCTTCGTGACAATTCCATTTGTAATAAACGATGTTGTGCCTGTACATAACCTTGAACCATATATAAGTCTCGATCACTTTCTGCTTCTATATGTGGTACCCCGTCTTCATCAGTTGTCACAACCACTTCTCCATCTAAACCTTCCATTTGAATAGTCCCTTCAATTTGGGCTAATGATTTATTGTAAAGATGATTAACATACAAAAAGGCCCCACCAATTAATACGAGTAAAGCAAGAACAATTGATATCGTTACTTTTTTCCATGTTTTTTTCTTTTTTTCTGTCATATCAAAGTCCCCCTAACCTTTAAAACGGATAATCATTCAGCCATTGTCCTCCATCCATTGTAACGACTTCCCCATTAATGAAACTAGCCTTGTCAGATAATAAAAAGTAAGCTAGTTCAGCTATTTCTTCTGGTTTTCCAAAGCGATTTAAAGGGACAGAGGCTTTTGTCCGCTCTGCCAATTGTTCCGATAACATTAATTTTTCAGCACCGCCTGTTCTTTCAATTGGACCAGGTGCAATTGCATTCACTCTAATACCATACCTTCTTCCCCACTCAACTGCTAATGTTCGCGTTAAACTAAGAACCCCTGCCTTTGCTGCTGCACTGTGGGCTACTCCTGCACCTGCATCCCAAGCATAAGTCGCAACCATATTTAAAATAGATCCTTTTTTCTCCTCTTTCATCCAATAATGCATAACCGCCTGACTACAATAAAAGGTACCATTTAAGACTATATCAATGACCGCATTCCAACCATTAATGGATAGTTCCTCAGCTTTGACGACAAAATTGCCTGCTGCATTATTAACTAAATGGTCAATCGTACCAAAAAATTCAACCGTTTCATTAACCATCTTTTCAACATCATCAGGATTTCTCACATCCATGACAACTGTATGTACTTTTCCCTTAGCATGGGATTGAATTTCTAACTTAGCTTTTTGTAAATTTTCTTCATTTCGACCCGTAATAACGACATTTGCTCCTTCATTAGCAAATTTTCGTGCCATAAACTTTCCCATACCACTTGATGCACCTGTTACGATAATAACGTCTTTTTCCATTTTGCATCCCCCTTGTTAAATCAACTAGTAAAACGCTTACATATAGTGTTTAATTGTTATTATAACATAAAAAATCATTTCCATTTTTTTCTAGGTTACATAGACAATGCGGTAAAATAAAGAGTAATTAACAGAAAAAGGATAATTAAAGCTCGCTCAGCCGACTTCCTCCCTTTTAATCCCATCATATACGCTTAAATGACGTTTGCATCCGTTTTCAAATATCGTTATTCTAAGTTTATGTGATTCAAAAATGAAAAAACAAGGGAGGTGGCTAGACATTAGTTCTACACTGTCACAATCGAAAGAACAAATAAACGAACATATTACGTTTACTCATCCTACTAAAAGTGACGGAAAACATATGTATACACTGGCAAAAGACTCAAAAGTGCTTGATGTAAATTCTCCATATAGTTATGTCATGTGGAGTACTTACTTTCAACAGACATCAATGATTGTAACATACAAGGATGAGCGCATCGGTTTCATTTCTGGTTATATTTTACCAGAGCAACCAGATACGCTTTTTATTTGGCAAGTAGCTGTTAGTGAAAAGTTTCGTGGATTTGGACTTGCGACTCGTATGATCAATGCATTGTACGACAGCCTTAAAAGTAAAGGCATCCACTTTATTGAAGCAACGGTTACCCCATCAAATAAACCATCAAGCAATTTATTTAAAGGTGTTGCGAATAAGTACAATACGCAATGTAAGACAACACTATGTTTTTCGAAGGCTGATTTTCCAATTGCTGATACAGAGGAAGAATATACGTATCGAATTGGACCTATTCAATGAAAAACAAAAAATTTGGAGGCAAAAATAATTAATGGTTAATTTAAATGTTACAGACAAAGTAAGTATGGACACTTTTGAAAGTTTAGAGTCGGAGGTGCGAAGCTATAGTAGAAGTTTTCCAACTGTATTCGAAAAAGCTAAAGGCTATAAATTATGGGATACAAATGGAAATGAATACATCGACTTTTTCGCCGGTGCTGGTACATTAAACTACGGTCATAATGATGACGATATGAAAGAAAAACTCATCGCATACATTCAAAATGATGCGATTACACATAGTTTAGATATGGCAACTGTTGCTCGTGGACAGTTTTTACAAAGATTTGAAGATGTTATTTTAAAGCCACGTCAATTAGATTATAAAGTGATGTTTCCTGGTCCAACAGGTACAAATGCTGTAGAAAGTGCCTTAAAATTAGCACGTAAGTATACAGATCGAACGAATATTTTATCATTTTCAAATGGATTCCACGGCATGACAATTGGATCTCTAGCCGTAACAGGTAATAAGTCAAAGCGTGAAGCAGCTGGGATTCCATTGCCACATACAGTGACAATGCCATTTGATAATTACTTTACAGATATTGATTCACTTACTTATATTGATCAATATTTATCTCAAATTGGGTATGGAATTGATTTACCTGCGGCGATTATTTTAGAAACTGTTCAAGGTGAAGGTGGTATAAATGCAGCTTCTGATGAATGGTTACAAGGGATTGAAAAAATCGCGAAAAAATATGATATTTTACTCATTGTAGATGATATCCAAGCAGGCTGTGGTCGTACTGGAACATTTTTCAGTTTCGAACGTGCTGGGATTAAACCTGATATTGTTTGTCTATCTAAATCAATTGGTGGATATGGTTTACCAATGGCTATTACACTTTTCAATAAAGAGTTAGATATTTGGAAACCTGCTGAGCACAATGGTACCTTCCGCGGTAACAACTTAGCATTTATCGCAGCAACTGAAGCATTGATTAACTGGCAAGATGACTCATTTACTAAACAAGTAGATGATAATGCAGAAGTGTTTCAAGAGCTCATGAATTATATCGTCAAGAAATACCCTCAAATAAAAGGGGAAGTACGGGGACGCGGTTTGATGGTTGGAATCGCATCACATGTAGACGGTTTAGCAAGTAAAATTTGTGAAGAAGCATTTTCACGCGGCTTACTGATGGAAACATCAGGACCAAAAGATGAAGTGTTTAAGTTTTTACCACCTTTAATTATTGATGAAGCTGGTATTCGCAAAGGATTTTCAATTATCGAAGATAGTATTCAAGATTTAATTAAAAAAGGAGATTTAAAATAATGATAGTCAAACATTTAAAAGATATTGTAGGAACAGACGATGAAGTAAAATCAGAAACATGGGCAAGTAGACGTTTTCTAGTTGCTGATGATAACATGGGCTTTTCATTCCATGATACAGTAATATATGCAGGGACAGAAACACGTATTTGGTATAAAAACCATTTAGAAGCTGTCTACTGTGTTGCTGGTGAAGGAGAGATTGAATCATTAGAAGACGGTAAAATTTATCCGATCACAGATGGTACAATGTATGCATTAAACGAACATGATGAACATTTACTACGTGCAACGACAGAAGACTTACGTCTTGTATGTGTCTTTAACCCACCTTTAACAGGGATTGAAATACACGATGAAGATGGTTCTTACCCGTTATTAGAGCCAGCTAAAGTCGATTAATCATTATTAAAAACGCTCACGATAATCCGTTTAAATAAGTTAATAAGCTACAACGTCCATTTCACGTTTACCTCCCAGTAACATAGAAATACGTTGTAGCTTATTTTTTATTGTGCTATTTGTTTTTTATCTTTTACAAAAAAGGCAAGGACAAGAGCAAATGCTGCTAAGCCCATTGATACGTAAAAGGTAACATTCACACCATGAATAAGGGCTTGATGATCATTTGGTCCTGTTGGTGCTTTTGCAGATAAAGTCATAATTGTAATTAATGTCGCAGTCCCAATCGATGCTGCTACTTGACGCATTGTATTGGTCATTGCTGTTCCATGAGGGATTAAACGATTTTCTAAAACATTTAATCCGGCAGTCGTTGCTGGCATCGTAATCATTGATAAGCCAACCATACGAATAGCAAAAGTGATTGTTAAATAAGTTAAAGTCGTATCCTCAGTTAGCCTAGCAAATGGAATTGATGTTAACAAAACGATTGTCAGACCTGTGATGAGCAAAGCTCTTGCACCGATAGCATCAAAAATCCTTCCATTAATCGGAGACAATAAGCCCATCAAAATTGCTCCAGGTAAAATCATTATCCCCGCATCAAGCGCTGTAAATCCTGCCATCACTTGCATGTAAATTGGTAAAATCGTCTCTGCTGCAATTAACAAAGTAAATGCAACCATGCCGATAATTGTCGTAAAGGTAAAGATTTTATTTTTAAAAACTCGGAATTCTAAAATAGGTTGTTCTAACTTTAACTGGCGTAAAATAAATAAAGTTAATGTAATTGCGCCTATCGTGATAGAGACAATCACATTCGGATTAGCCCATCCGACATTTCCAACACTACTAAAGCCAAATAAGAGCCCGCCAAATCCGAATACTGATAAAACAATTGATAAGTAATCAACCTTCGGGAAGGTACGTTCAATAATATTAGTCATATAAACAGAGGCAAAGATTAGGTCAATAATTGCAATTGGAATAATGACTAAGAAAATAGAACGCCATGGTAAAAATTCAACTAAGTAGCCTGATAAAGATGGTCCAATCGCTGGGGCAAATGCAATGACAAGTCCAGACATCCCCATAGCAAAACCTCGACGCTCAGGCGGAAATATTAACATTAAAATGGTCATCATAAGGGGCATCATAATACCTGCACCTGCTGCTTGTATCACTCTTCCTATCATCAGAACTGGAAATGTAATCGATAAAAAGCAAACAACTGTTCCAATAATAAATAAACTCATCGAAAACAAAAACAAACGTCTCGTCGTAAAAGTTTCCATTAAAAAAGCCGTAATTGGAATCATAATCCCATTTACTAGCATAAAAATTGTCGTCACCCATTGTCCTGTATTTTCAGTTAAGTTAAATTCATCCATTATATGCGGTATAATTGTCACAAGTAATGTTTGATTTAATATGGCTAAAAAAGAACCTGTTAGTAAGATCGCCATGAGGACATAGCGATTATAAGTCTTTTTATTTTTATTTTCACGAATTGCTTCCATATTTCTAACCTCTTTTCATTCTTCATCTATTATAGCCATGTCAGTTCAAAAACAAAAATATAAAGATTGATAAAATCAAAAAACTACACCTTTTAAGTAAGATGTAGTTTTTCACATGTCATTGATTAGCTTGGACTTCTACCCGATGACGAACCATAAACAATGAAATTGACATCCCTAAAGATCCAGTCACAACAGCAATCGCTGTATGGATAATCGCATTTTTCGAATATTTTTGAAGGAGTAAATAAAATGCATACATTAACACTGCGAAAGGTAGGGCTGGTAAAAATGGTAGGAAACCACTGAATAGAAAACCACCAACAATAACAATTAAATATACAATTGTTAATTTTCCGCGAACAGATTCATGAGCATCTTCTTCCACAAGCAAGGTTATTAGAAAGGTGTTCACGATAGGAACCCATGCTAACCAAGCTAGATCGTGCCGTGATGACCGTTTGACAAGTGTATATAAACCAATGGCCATCAAAACATGAAAAACTAAGAATACAAGTACTGAAATAACAAAGAGTGTTATGACAATACCGATTCCCCATAAGAGAAAGTTTTCAAAAAAATGCAGATCATCAAATGATGCTAATAAACTCATGGTTTCACCTACCTATTCTTACATTTATGGTCCCTATTTAAAATAATAGACGATTGCCTATTATACATCTGACTGCTCGACCTTTGGAAGATCATAACCATCTAAATCAACGGTCATTTTCTTAATGACTTGGTCGTCATTTGGCTTATCATTACCGTCACGATCAACCGCAACAATGTCGTCGACCGTTTCCATGCCTGAGATAACTTTACCAAAACTTGCATAATCACCATCTAAGTGTTCCGCATCTTCTACCATGATAAAAAATTGGGACCCTGCTGAATCGGGATGATTTGACCGAGCCATCGATAGGACGCCACGTTCGTGTTTTAAACTATTTTCAAAGTCATTTGAAGCAAACTCACCTGGAATATAATAACCTGGTCCACCCATTCCTGTTCCTTCAGGATCTCCACCTTGAATCATAAATCCTGGTATGACACGATGAAATATTAATCCATCATAAAAACCGTCTTCTACTAAAGTGACAAAGTTAGCAACTGTATTAGGTGCGATATCAGGATATAATTCCATCTCAACTATATCGCCACTTTCCATTTCCATCGAAACTACTGGTTTACTATCCACATTGCCTTCTGATTCCTTATCAGTCTTATCATTTTCATTACCACATGCCACTACAATTGTTAGAACAAGTGCTAATAATATAATTGATCCTAATTTTCTCATTTTTATCCCTCACTCTATTTTTTTCATCACTTTCATTATACAAATGAAGTCCTTATTTTAAAAGAATAAGTGAAGGCCCATTGACGAACCTTCACTACAAGTTTATTGAATCACTTTTTTAAATATGAATGTTTGTATAACCATGAACAAGCCACTGACAGCCCAATAAAGCGGCAATGCTGCAGGTACCACAAACGAAATAACACCAATCATAATCGGTGATATATATAAAATTAGCTTCATAGGTCCTTGTGATTGACTCTCATCAAGACCGATCATACTCACTTTTGCTTGAGCATAATAAACGATAATCGCAATGATTGCCATCACAATGTTTACTTCTCCTAAATTAAACCAAAGAAAACTTTGCTCTGCAATTTCGGGTGTTCGACGGATGGCATAGTAAAAGCCAATTAAAATCGGCATTTGAAGGAGCATCGGTAAACAGCCTAGTAACATTTTCCCTGGATTAAAATCATGTTTTTGATAGAGATCCATCATTTCCTTTTGCATGCTTGCTTGCGATTCCGAGTCTTTTTTATCACGGTATTTCTCTTGCAAGGCATCCATTTCAGGCTTCATCACTTTCATGACTTTTTGTGATTGTTTACTTTGTTTTTGTTGATTATATAAAAAGGGTGACATCATTAAACGCAATATAAGTGTGATCATGATAATGGACACACCATAGCTCCCACCAAGGATTGTCGCTAGTCCTTTAATCAACTGCGAAAATGGGAATACGATGAGCCTATTAAAAAAGCCACTCGTCGATTCATCAATCGGCGAGAAGTCACCAGAACAACCAGCTAAGATGAGTAATAATCCACTTATAACAATATATTTCCAAGGTTTTGTAAGTATCTTGTTTTTCTTTTCCATTTGAATCCTCCTATTAAATCATTCATTTTTAATAGAGAGATTCTAAGTGGTTCAAGATCATCCGGTATTATATTTGCCTTCCGGTACGTTCGAATAAACCATGTAATAAATTGCTCGTCAAGTCGGACTGGCAAGATATTTACAATCGTTTGTTCTTCTACTTTTTCTTCAACATGATAAGTAAGCGATTCACTCGTGAGATTCGCTTGCAAGATAAAGAAAAGCACCATTCCAATCGTAACAAATATAAAGCCAAAATATACATAGAACAATGTAGACTGCATGACAAGTTCATTCAATAATTCGAAATACAAGATACTCACCTCCTTCTAGAAGTAAAAAGATTCGGTCATCCGAATCTTTTTATATCACTATTTGTTAAATGATAAATTCCCATAATAGCTGCCCCAACGGCAATGCCATTCTCTTTCCAATGCGGCGCTTCTAATTCAGTTGGGTTATTAACTGCTAATTCTTTATATTGAATTTGTGAACAAATCCGCTTAAACAATTGACTATTCCTTGTAATCCATCCTGCAATAATCATTTTTTCTAAATCAAGCAATTGTAATACACTAGCAAAATATTCCCCCATATGTTCAATCATATAGTCTAATTTATCTCGGAGTTCAAGATGGCTTCCATTTAAGCCTAACTCAACATACTTATCTAAAGCTTCATATAATGTTAAATCTGCAAATAAGTCAGGGTAATTTGTAATGAGATCATTATAGGTAAGTTCCGCACCATAGCGACCTAATTGATACATTTTACCAGCCCCACCATTGGCACCACGATAAAATTCATTATGTAAAATAAAACTCGTTCCGACGCCTTTATCTACTAATGAATAAGCAATTGTATGATAGCGTTGTTTTTTTACAATACTTTCAGCATAAACTGCCGCTTCTAAATCATTCATTAAAGTAATTGGTACATTTAATTTTTCTTCTAAGATCTCTTTTAAAGGCAAATCAGATATTTGTAAATAATAAGAATAAGTGACAATTGTATTTGACTTATTCATCTCACCTGGTAAGCCTACACTAACCCATTTAATACGATCTTTTAAAATCTGATGTTTTTCTAAAAAATTGATGATAGCAATTGGAAATGTTTCAACAATCGCCTCTTCACCTATATAACTCTCTAAATAATCAACTAACACGACGTCAGCATCTAAGTTTAATAAGACGATTGTCGTAGGACTTGTTGATAAATCGATTCCAATTACTAGTTCAGAAGAGTCATTAACATCTAAAGTTCGCTCTACAGTCGTTTTATCTTGGCTGACATTTTCAACCTCTTCAATAATATCTTTTGTAATTGACTGCTGAATCATATCTAAAATCGTACTTGGGCCAACATCTAGTTTGCTTTTATCATCTAAATTTCTTTCAAGATATTTTTCCTCATAAGATTGACTAGACATTGATTACCCTCCTCATTAATTATCCTATCTTCAGTATATATGAAATGAAGTTAGGACGCTATGATAGCATACAAAAAAAGGTGATTATTCCTTATTTGCATCATATGTATCACGAATGTTTTTTTGAACAGTTACGGCTGAGAATAAACTTAAGGCGAAAGCCATTCCGAAAAATCCTTTTTCACTCAAAATGATACTCCCTGCATTATAAAGCCCAATACCCATTAAAGCGACAGCAGCAATAATGGAAAACCAACTAATCCCTAAGTAGATTCCAGTCACTGGTATCCCTTCATCTTTATCACGTACTGCTTTTTGCAATGAAACTGCTGCATATAATCCAAACAATAAAACAATTAAATAATAGCCTTTTTCATTCAGTTCCATTCCTGCATTAAACAATCCGATTAAATAAGCACCTATACCTAATAATAAAGCTGCCCAAGTTGCACCCTTAAATGCATTGGTCGGCTCACCTAATTTCCGCTCTTTCACTTCACGTTCTTCTTCATCATATAATGGTTTATCAGACATTGACATCCTCCTTTTAAATCACTTTCATTATACTACATTATCAGAATATTGCTAATTTAATTCGGTAAAATATACCATTTTTAAAAGAAATCTTTTTATTTACTATTCATGATATAGACATTTAAACCTTTAAACGATAAAATTAATATATATAAGAAAGGAGACAGAATAATGTACCGTAAAGTAGATGATTTTTTAATGGATTGGAAACAATCTTCTGACGGAACCTTTCATGTTTTTGATAATCTAACAGATGATAGTTTGCAAGTCTCAATTGTTGAAGGACATAATAGTTTAGGATGGTTAGCATGGCATTTAGTAGGTGCGGCAAGCCTTTTCCCTACTTTAGCAGGCCTATCAATCCATGGCGTGAGCGAAGATGAGGAGCAACCAAAATCAGCGCATACGATTGCTAAAACCTATAAAAAGATTGCTGAGGAAGTAAGTCATGAAGCTGAAAAGCTAACTGATGCTTCTTTGCTTGAACAAGTTGATAGTATGTTTGGCCCTATCGAACGAGGAAAATTATTACGAATTTTAATCGACCATCAAACACATCATCGCGGGCAAATGACTGTTTTACTAAGACAAGCCGGATTACCTGTCCCACCTGTTATGGGACCTACTAAAGAAATGCAGTAATTGATAGGTTGACCTTCATTCATAGGATGAAGGTTTTTTTAATCAAAAGAAGCTACTAGATGAATAGTAGCTTCTCATATGAATCTTTTATTTAAAAATAGACTTTGGTAAAAATGCTGAAACAAGCATATTAGGTTGATTGACAACTTCATGTATTCTAAGGTCAACTGCAACACTACAGAGCATATATGCCTCTTCCTCTGATAGTTTATATTCTTGAACTAAATGTTCAATCATATAACGAATGGCATTTTGCGATGCCTCGAACATGTCTTCACCATGTGCAGTCGTTGCAAAATAACCACGACTATCAGCTTCTGGTGTAGGCGGTCCAAATAGTTCAAACTGTGGTTCTTTAATCGCTTTTCGTTTATGCAAGGTAAGTCGCACTGTCGTTTCCATTCCTGCTTCAATTGCTGTTCCACATACTTCCCCATCTCCTTGAGCAGCATGTGTATCACCTATCGAAAATAAAGCACCCTCAACCCATACCGGCAAATATAGTTTTGAACCTGCCGTTAAATGTCTTACATCCATATTCCCACCATTTTGTCTAGGTGGAACTACATTGAAATGCCCTTCTTCTGCTAAAGCAACCCCCACTGTCCCTGGGAATGGTTTTAATGGAATATCTATCCCATGTAAAAACTCTGTCGTCTGACGATTTTTTAAATCATAAGTTTTCAATGTTGTTTCATTGAATTCATCTGATAGTAAGCCAAATCCAGGTATAATAGCAGTCCAGCCCCAATCTAGCTGTTTAAAATCTAGAAATTCAACCTCTAAAGTGTCACCTGCTTCTGCACCTTTTACGTAAATTGGCCCAGCTGTTGGATTAACTTTAGCAAAATCTAAGTTATTTAAAACATTGGCTGGATCGCCTTGTTTAATTTGTCCACCTGACGCATCTTCTATCGCAAAATTAATCACTTGACCTGATTCAACCTCTGCTATCGGTTCCAAACGATTATCCCAACCAACATGACTATGATCATGAAAGTCATGAATCGTCATATAGTGTTTTGACTCATTTCTAATCGCCATTATGCTCTCTCCTTTTATGATGTCTTTATATTAAGTATAAGAAAGGATAGATTGTTTTTCCAATAAAGCACAAAAGCACCACACAATTTTGTGTGATGCTTTAAAGGAAAAATATATTTATAGGAAACGATTAATCGTTAATGTCTATTAGAAAGAAAGTATTAATGTTTTCTTCTATTTTGCTCTTGTGCTTGTGCTTGTAAAAACGTGTCTACAATTAGTGTAATGCCTGATAAGATACCTTTCATTCTCATCAACCTCTTTCTTTTATTTGTTAATTCTATTATCTAATGAATCCAGTAAAATGCCAAACGCAAATTCGGTTCATGAAAACGAAAACAATGACAATGTAAGCGACTTACATCTCCTTTTATCTCTATTTATCTTAAAATTACTCTATTTTTCTCTCTTTTCACCCTTTCAAGTCACATATTTGTCATATGTAAATGATTACATTTACTTTTTAAGACATTTGTTTATTTTTTTATAAGACGGGTATATATAAATGAGTCATTTTATAAGGAGGAAACAGCATGAAAGATAGTAAGCAAAATAAAGTAGAAGGTACATTTGATAATCTTAAAGGAAAAGCAAAAGAAAGCTTTGGTAAAGCAACAGATAATCAAAAGAAAGAATTCGAAGGAAAAGTCGATCAAGCAAAAGGTGCTGCTAAAGAGAAGGTTGGCGACGCTAAAGAAAAAGCAGAACAATTTGCGAAAGATACAACTGAAAAAACAAATGAAAAAATCGATGATGTGAAAGATAAGTTTAAGAAATAATGACAAAAGGAAGGTGATTCATCTCAAATGGATGAGTCACCTTCCTTTTAAAATGGGTGAACCGAAAAATAAATAACATAGACAATTATCCAAACAATGAGCCAAATAAAAACTTTTGCTTTTCTCGCTAACTTTGGCAAGACAGTTACTGAAAAGAAGGCAGCAAGTAATCCTGTTACATAAAAGCGAATAAATCGAGCGGGTATACTTGCAAGAATAAAGGAAATGAAGCCAATCCCTAGTTGGTTAGCATATATGGCGTATATTTTATAAGGAATTCCTTTTGTCGGTCCTAATATCATAGCAATTAACCCTTCATTTTGTAAGGACCCTTTCACTTCTTCCATCATGCTTTCATTAATTGCTGGTACTTTTTCTACAAATCCTGCTATCACTTCAAATTGATAGATGCCTAAAACATACATGATGACACCACCAAGCAAGGCGCCAAACAAGGAAGCAATCGCTGCATAAGTTGCAGCCTTATAACCTTTCAACCCAATATAAGTCACTATCACATCAGGAATAATGAAAAATATAGTTGCTTCCAGAACACCCCACACAAGTACAATGGTTAACATTAAACCCATTCTGCCACCGCCTCATCTTTTTTTATTCCCATGGTGGAAAATCGCCTTCATCTGCTAATTCAGTCATGCGATTTTCTAATGTATTCATAAATTGCTTCTTATCTGCCTTATAATAAAAGCCATTCCCAATAAATACATCACAGAAAAAAGGAACAAAGAGCTTGGCCCCTTTCGGTAGAGCTTTACCAAGTCCATGCATAAAAACAGGATAAACTGGTACATCTGGTCTTTCTCTTAATAAGTAATAGATACCTGATTTGAAACGCGTTATTTTTTCTGGTTCACCACGCGATCCTTCAGGAAATAAGATAACGATATCATTTTGGTCCAATGCTTCATATATACCATCAAACAGATTCTCTTTCACGCCTGCTTTTCGATCGAGCGGGATAATATGGATCACATTTAAACTAAACCAAGCAAATAATTTATTTTTTAAAAAATAATCTGCTGCTGCAATCGGTCTTACTTTATGAATATCCCACCCTTTAAACAAGGTCATCAGTACCATGGTATCTAAGTGGCTATTATGATTTGCTACAATAATAGCTGGTCCATCTTTTGGTAAATTTTCCGGCCGCCTTACATTTAAGCCGAGCACAATCAAAATGAACGGCCGAATAATCAAAGCATAAAATAACCAACGTAATATATTCATATGTCATGCTCCTTTTTATACGAAATAAAAATAGCGAATAAAGTGAAAGAATAATGGGGCTGTATAGGTTAAACTATCTACTCGGTCTAATATGCCTCCATGTCCTGGTATGGTATTGCCAGAATCTTTAATCCCTAAATCTCGTTTTAAGGAAGATAAATTGACATCTCCTATAAAGCCAGTTAACCCGATTAGAAATCCAGTAAACAAAGTACTCCACGTTTCAAGTGGCGTTAATAAGGGAGCTAGGAACCAAGCTAAGACCATCGTTGTCAAAATCCCACCAATTAAACCTTCCCACGTTTTATTTGGACTCACTTTCGGAACGACTTTATGTTTTCCAAATGATTTTCCCCAAATAAACTGTGCGACATCATTACATTGCGTCAAAATAACAATATATAGTAATAAACCTGAACCACTGACAGCTTCGATCCCAGTCGTACCTGGTAAAACGAGTAAATAGGCTAAATGACTTAAACCAAATACCATGATCATTAATCCCCAGTGAACAGATCCCATCGTCCTAAGAAAGCCTTTGTTTTCTCCTATGAGAATCGATTGTATCGGTAAAAATAAAAACATATATACTGGAATGAAAATAATAAACATCCCATACCAACCAATATATATCCAATAAAATTGAATTGGAATAGCTAAATACGCCCAAAATAAAATAGCACGATGAGCACGATTAGTTGGGATCAGTGATAAATATTCTTTAAAAGCTAAATAACAAATAAAGGCTAAAAATATTAAAGAAACCGTATGATGAATAACAATGGCTATCGTGAACACACTAGCCATTAACCACCAAGACTTTATTCGCAAGTTAATTTCTGAAAAATCTTTGTCTGGCTTTAATTTTGTTAAAATAAATGAAATAAGACTTGATAAGATTAGTAAACATAAAATGCCGAGTAAAACAATTTTTATTTCAGACGAAATATGACTCAACATTATGCTGCTCCTTTCTCATTTAATTCTTGTAGTGCACGCTGAATTCGATTAAATATATTAAGAACAATTAAAGTAGTCATAATTAGAAAGACAATTGAATAAAATAATGAGTTCGTTACATTGAAACAGGCGATAATAGCAAGAACACTAAAAACAAAAGCGCGATCACTTTTCCCCATTGGACCATCATAGCGTCGACTCGCTCCAATCACTTCACCTAACACACCAGTCATTTCACTTATAATCGATAAAATGATGACTGCTATAATAAAGGCTAAAGGAAACCCTTCGAAAAAGACGAAAGGAATGAATAAAAAGGTATCTGATACGACATCACCTAACTCATTTAATATCGTTCCAAGTGATGTTTTCATATGATGTTCCTTTGCTAACATGCCATCTATTGCATTTAATGCCATCCGAATAAACATAACTAGCGGAACAATCATTAGGATAAGAGTATATTCGTGAAAAACAACTAGCGCTAGCCCGGTAAATAAAGATAAGGTCATTGCTGCAAGTGTAACTTGATTAGCCGTTACACCTGCCTTTGCAAACTTATCTACAATCGGTCTTAATAAGGCTTGGAATTTAGGCTTAATATCATAAATTGTTACCATAGCTACCCTCCTTATGACATCATCACATCAAAGTTTTCTAAATATACTGACTCTTGATTACATACAAGTATAACAAAAACATCCCTACTTCAAAATAGTAGAGATGTTTCTTCGTTTTATTGGTCATTTTCACCTTTTATTTTTTCGTCAGAACCTAATATTAAAAAGTTCAGCTCTTCTTCAGGCATTGCATTATATTCCTTTTGTTTCACAATATAAAACAAAATACCTAATATAATCCAAACAACTAATGTAATGAGCGATTCTTTTCCTAATGCTGCTGGTGAACCTGGCACAAGGAGCAATAGTACGAAAATAAAGCTCGCTACCATTCCAATGAATGCAATAGACTTCTTTAATGGAGATGCTTCTTGTTTCGTTGGATCATATACATCTTTTTGATTCCATTTAAATAACTTAAAGGCTGTTAAACATGTATAGAAATAAGCAATTGATACACCTATTGATGACATATCTACTACCCATTCTAATGCTTCACGACCAAACCAAGGTGCAATTGCTGATAAAGCGATTGTCACAATAATTGCAACATGTGGCGTCTGATGCTTCGGGTGAAGTTTTCGAAATGGTGCCGGTAAAATACGTGCACGCGACATTGAAAACAACAAACGGCTCGTCGCCATAATAAACCCGTTTAATCCAGTAAAAATACCCATCATTAAAGCAATGACTAAAAAGACAAGCCCTGCTGTACCTAATGACTGTTGAACAACCTCAGCAGTACCCCATAAATGATTTTGCGCTACTGTTTCTTCCCAAGGTGCAGCCATTGATGTTGCTAGAATCATTAAAATATAAATAATCGCCGCAAATAAGATAGCAAATATAATGAGCATAAATGCTTTTCGTGCCGGGAAGTCAAATTCTTCTGCAGCTTGTGGGACAGCATCAAATCCAACAAATGCCCACGGAGCAATTGCAACGATGGATAGAATAGCTGCGAGTGCTGTTTTATTCTCTGGGAAGGCTGGTGCTACTTGAGATAAGCCTGTTCCTGGTTGAATTCCAGTGAAGAAAGTTACTCCAACAACTGTCAGAACCATAACAAGTGCAAAGTAAAATTGAATTTGCCCTGTCAATCCAGTTCCACGATAATTAAAAAATCCAAATATAACTAAAACTAATGTTGCGATAATAATTTCCATTCCATAAACGTCCCACCCTGCAATTGTATACATTGGCAATTGCTCAATGATACTTGGCAAAACGAATTTAAACATTAAAGCAAAGGCCGAAGCGTTTAATGCCACGATTCCTAAATAACCTAAAGTTAAAAACCATGCACTTATAAATGCATGAGTACGTCCCATACTAATAAATGAATAAGCGAATTCTCCACCTGATACAGGAAAACTACGAATTAAAAAGCCATAACTCACTGCAATTAACATCATTAATATGGCACCAATTGTAAATCCAATAATAACTCCCATTGGACCCGCTTCACTCATCCAATTAACCGGTTGTACGAAAGCTCCCCAACCGATTGCTGAACCGAGGGCAATCGCCCATACCCAATGTGGTTTCAAGGACTTTTCTAAAGTCGTCCTCTTCTTTACTCGTTTTTTCCTTCTTGGTCTCTTTTCTTTTTTTGTCATTTTACTCTCCCTTTTTTTATTTCGTAATCTAAGTTTAGTGCTGTCATTTTATGTCGATAATTACAACTCCTCTGTCACATCTTGTCCACATTTAAAACACTTGTTTTTTTATATACCCAATTTCATAAAAAAATAACACTCTTTTTTAAAATTAAAAATAAAAAATAGCAAAAGACTATCATATCAGTCTTTTGCTAGTGAAAATATTTTTATAAACTTTTGATTGCTTCATGAATAGGTGTATCACCTTTCACAACTTGGAATTCTTGGAATGTCGTACTCTCATCTTCTAAACAAGCTAAGAGCACTTTTGCTACATCTTCCCGCGAAATCTCGTTTCGCTCTACACGTGATGCAGCTTGAATCAAACCAGTGCTCGCTTCGTTCGTTAGTGCCCCGGGATGAACGATTGTCCAATTTAGCTTGGACTTTCTCAACCAGTCATCCGCATAATGCTTAGCAACAACATAAGGAGCAAACCCACTTGAAGACTCTTGGATTGCCTCACGCGTCGTATCAAATGAACTTACCATGACATAGCGTTCTAAGCCAATTGTTCGCGCTGCTTCCATCGTTTTAACAGCACCATCTAAATCGATGAGTAATGTTTTATCTTTTCCAGTATGTGGACCAGAACCTGCTGTAAAGACCATTGCAGTACAACCTAATGCTGCTTG
>DATGTP010000039.1:0-10718 GCA_035301825.1 Pseudogracilibacillus sp.
ATTATGGTGAAGAATTAATGACTTATAACGAGTTGAAACAAAAAATCCAGGGATATATCGACTACTACAATAACGATCGAATAAAAGTAAAATTGGCTGGCTTAAGCCCGATTCAATATCGAACTCAAACCAGCCAAATAGCTGCATAATTAAAACTCTAACTTTAAGGGGTCACTACCTATGTGGCATTTTTATGCTCTAGTTTGTTTCTTTTCAATGATGAAAATTGTCATGACAGCAAGGAGCATGGCAATCGCACAAAATAAAAAGGGTAATGAGTTTGTGATAGATGCTAATCTGCCAGAAATGGATGAACCGGCAACAACTCCTAATGAGAAAAAGGCATAAAAAATTCCATATGCTTTACCACGATCAACGCTTGTAGAAGCTTCGGCAACAATTTTATTCATTGAAGGGAAAATAAAAGCAAAACCAAAGCCATAAATGACCATGGCTATAAAATTAATGAAAAAGATTGTCGTTAGACTTAAGATAATCATGCCAATTCCGATAAAGAGTAGACCGAACATGACTAAGCTTGCTGGCTTAAAGCGATCATAAATACGATTTAAGGGTGTTAAAAAGACAATGAGCGCAATGATACCAAATGTACTTAATAACATACCTGTAGTTGCAGTTGAACGTCCCATCGCTTCAACATTTAAAGGTAAGGCAAAAGCCAGTGTTCCATTACTAATCATGAGAGAAAATGCAGCTAATGACGATAAAATAATTAAAGGATGTTTAACTAAAGGGAGAAAATCTTTAAAATTAAACTTCCCTTTTTCAGTTGAATAAAAAGATTCTTTAACGAAAATTAAGACAAGAATCGTTGAAATGGCGAATAAGACACCTACCAATATAAAGACACTGTTATATGAAGCTCTTGCAGCCATTGCGCCACCAATTGCAGGACCGACGATAGCTGAGATACCGATACTAGCTCCAGTTAAAGCCATCGACTTTCCACGTGTTTTCGTACTACTCTTGTCACCAATATAAGCAAATGCCGCTGGAATCAATACTCCACCAGCTAGTCCGTGGAAAAAACGAGCAATAAATAATTGCCAAGCTGTTTGTGCGAACGGATATAAAAATAAGATAAAGGCAACAGATGCCATTCCAATATATAACATTCGTTTTCTACCGAACTTATCAATCCAATGCCCACCAATGACATTTCCAATCATATTTGTAAAAGAATAAATAGCAACGATTGCCCCAGCCAAAGTATATGAAGCGCCAAGGCTTAAGGCATATGGTGTAATAATTGGTAATTGAATAAATGTATCTAAAAAGGCAACAATGACAATAATGTACATCAATCTAGTCAATTTCTCGATCCCTCAACTTTCTTCATTTATTATACATAATTTATGCTAGGATTAGCACGGTAATTGAATTATAAAAAGAAAAGAATATTAAAATATGAACAAATTATGTCGTATAGATGAACTAAAATTACCATAAAAAGGTGTTTATGACATTTGGAAGATGATTTATGTTCAACAAAAAGTTTAATGGTTAAACTGTTTAATTGTTTTTCTCTTTAGAAGATTGAAAGTCTTGAAACTATTGAAAGTAAAACGTATAATAAATGAACTAACAAAATAGAAAGTCTTAGGGGGACAAGGAAATGAGAAAAGTTTTATTAACGAGTTTATTCACATTATCACTTATATTCGTATTAGCAGCATGTGGAAGTGATGATGATGCTGATTACACAATTGGTGCAACACAAATTGTTGAACACCCATCTTTAGATGCAGCTTATGATGGTTTTAAAGATGCAATTGAAGATGCAGGACTTGATGTGAAATTTGATCATCAAAGTGCACAGAATGATCAAAACAATGTTAAAACAATTTCAGATAACTTTGTAGCTGATGGTGTTGATTTAATTTTTGCTAACTCGACACCGAGTGCATTAGGTGCTCAAAATGCGACAGATGATATTCCAATCTTGTTTACTTCTGTAACCGATGCTGTTGACACTGGTTTAGTTGAATCGATGGAAGAGCCAGGTGGAAACATAACAGGGGTTGTTGATTTAAGTCCAGGAGCAATTGAGCAAACGATTGAATTTATTGATGAATATTTTCCAGGATCTACTATTGGTGTGATTTATGATCCAGGTGAGCAAAACTCAGTGTTACAAATTGATTTAGTGAATGATATTGCAGCAGATCTTGGGATTGATATTGTTGAACGAACGGTAGCTAACTCCTCGGAAGTACAGCAAGCGGCAACAAGTTTAGTGAGTGATGTTGATGTTATCTATGTAGTGACAGATAATACAGTTGTTTCTGCACTTGAAAGTGTTGTTGAAGTTGCAAATGATCAAGAAACACCGTTGTTTGTTGGTGAGCCTGACTCAGTGGCAAAAGGTGGTTTTGCTACATTTGGTTTTGAATATTATGAAATTGGCTACCGTACAGGAGAATTAGCAGTTGAAATTTTAAAAGATGGTAAAGATCCAAGTGAGCTGGCGGCAGAATACCCACCAGAGACAGAATTATACATTAATAAAGAAGCAGCAGAAGCACAAGGCATTGAGTGGAATGACGCTTGGGATGATGCTAAATTTGTAGAAACAGAAGAAGACTGAAGCGAAAGGTAGTGATTCTACTACCTTTTCTTTTATCATAATTATAGGAGGAAGCCATGTTTTTATCAGTATTTGGTGCAGTTGAATCAGGATTTATTTATGCGATTATGGCATTAGGGGTTTATTTATCATTCCGCATACTAGACTTCCCAGACTTAACTGTTGATGGAAGTTTTGTAACAGGTGGGGCAGTGGCAGCAATTTCAATTATAAATGGCGTCCCTCCCATTATAGCTACGATATTCGGTATGTTAGCAGGTTTTATAGCAGGGTGTATCACTGGTTTACTCCATACAAAAGGAAAGATTAATAATTTACTAGCAGGTATCTTAATGATGATTGCTCTTTATTCAATTAATTTACGAATTATGGGGCGACCACAAGTATCGGTTAGTCAGGAAACAACTTTAAAGACTCAGTTAGCGAACATTTGGCAGAAAACAGGTATTGATGACCTTATTAACAATATGTTAAAGGCAGTAGGCCTGCAGGCTGTACCAAAGACTTGGGTAATTGTTTTTGTCATGATCATCGTCATCTTAATCATTAAACTATGTATTGATTTATTTTTGAAAACTGAAGTTGGACTAGCGATTCGTGCGACTGGGAATAATGAACGGATGATTCGTAGTTTTTCTGGTAATACAGATACTTTTATTATTTTAGGCATTGGGCTGTCCAACGCTTTAGTTGCGCTTTCTGGTGCACTCATTATGCAAAATGGTGGGTTTGTTGATGTCAGTATGGGGATAGGAATGATTATTATTGGACTTGCCTCTGTTATTATTGGTGAAGCATTATTTGGTGTAAAAACGATTGCTCGGGCAACTTTAGCAATTATATTAGGGGCAGTTATTTATCGAATCGTACTAGCTTTAGCCTTACGTGTCGACTTCTTAGAGTCTGGCGATATGAAGTTAATAACGGCTTTCCTCGTTATTATTGCTTTAATTGCACCAAAGCTATTACAAAATAGGAGAGAACGAGCTCGCAGACTTGCTAAACAAAATGCTTTACGTAAAAAGGAGGCACACAATGCTTAAGTTACATCGTATTGAAAAGACCTTTAATGAAGGCACATTAGATGAAAAGCGTGCCTTAAAAGAAACGAACTTACATTTGAAAAAAGGTGAATTTGTAACTGTTATTGGAGGAAATGGGGCAGGTAAATCAACTTTAATGAACATTATTTCAGGGACATTAAATCCTGATGTTGGCTTTATTGAGGTAGGTGGAAAGCATGTTGAGCATTTACCTGAATATAAACGCTCCCAATATATTGGCCGAGTCTTTCAAGATCCAATGGCTGGAACGGCTCCTGATATGACCATTCAGGAAAATTTGGCCATTGCTTATAGTCGGAACAAAAAAAGAACTTTACGATTAGGGGTCAATGCTAAGCGACGTGATTTATTCCGCGATCATTTAAAGACTTTAAATTTAGGTTTAGAAGACCGTTTAAATGCTCGTGTGGGCTTACTTTCGGGTGGAGAACGGCAGGCCTTATCACTTTTAATGGCGACATTTACGGAACCGAGTATCTTATTGCTTGATGAACATACTGCGGCCTTAGACCCTGCACGTGCGGAGTTAATCACTGAATTGACAGACCATATTGTAAAGCAATTTGAATTAACGACTTTAATGGTCACGCATAATATGCAACAAGCTTTAGATATGGGGGACAGGCTCATCATGATGGATGCCGGCCAAATTATATTTGATATTACAGGTGAAGAGAAAAAGAATAAAACAATCCCAGATTTAATGGAAGAGTTTCAAAAGATTCGCGGACGCCAACTGTCGACAGATCAAACTGTTTTAAGTTAATCTTATAAGAATAAAAATTTACACTAATAAAGCTTGCCACAATAAATGTGGCAAGCTTTATTTATGGATAATTTGTAATCCTTGTTCATCAATTTTTAAAGATTCAACTTCATAATCATTTAAAAAGCGATTCATTTCTTGAGCAATTGATTGACCTGAACCTCTCTTAACAAAAGAAATCATCGTTGGACCTGCTCCACTTATAACCGTACCAAATGCGCCTAAGTCTCGAGCTTTTCGACGAATCTCATAATAGTTAGGGACGAGCTTGGCACGGTAAGTTTCGTGGAAGAGGTCACTTTCCATCATTTGACCAGCTAGCTCATAATCTCCTAACATGAGAGCGGATAACATTAAATTACTTACACCACTTGCTGTCGTTGCATCTGCTTGCACATATTCATCTGGTAAGACGCTACGAGCATCAGATGTTTTCAGTTCGACTTTTGGAATGTAAATCACGATGTCCGTATCAATTGTTGGTAACTTTTTATATTGGGCATCATCATCCATTTGTACGGTTACAACAAATCCACCAAGTAAGGCGGCAGCTACATTATCGGAATGGCCTTCGATTCTAACGGCATGGGCTAATTTTTCCTTTTCTGTTAAGTTTAAATGAGCTAACTGATTGACCATTTCAATTGAAGCAACAATTGCTGAAGCACTACTGCCAAGTCCACGTGCAAGTGGGATATCACTTTCGACAATCACTTTGCATGGTGGCAGAAAGACGTCATGATATCTTGCCACATCTCTTGCTACTTTGTATATATAATGATCTTCAAATCGATCAAGCGTAGGGATTCGATCAGTTCGATGAATGAACTCCCAATGACTCGAAGGTTCGACGTGGATTGTTAAATAACGGCTTAGAGCAACACCAATCGAGTCAAATCCTGGCCCGATATTAGCGGAGCTCGCCGGTGTAACAATGGTAAACATTATTCATTACCTACAACTGATTTAATATAATCAACAACTGCGTCCTCGTCATTTGGCAATGAGACTGGATCAATTGTTATTTGATCAATTGCCGTTTGCGGGTCTTTTAGTCCGTTACCTGTTAAAATCGCGACGACTTTACTCCCTTTAGGAATCTTACCTGTCTTCACTTGTTGGAAGACACCAGCAATCGATGCACAAGAGCCAGGCTCTGCAAAAATACCTTCTTTTCTCGGTAACTCTTTAAAGGCATGAATGATTTCATCATCTGTAACTGATTGGATCATCCCATTAGATTCATCTCGTGCTTGTTCGGCTAATGACCAACTTGCAGGGTTTCCGATGCGGATGGCAGTCGCAATCGTATCAGGTTCTGTAATAGGTTCACCCTTTGTAATAGCAGCTGACCCCTCTGCTTCAAATCCGTAAATTTTCGGTAGGCCAGAAGATTTATCCTCATCATATTGTTTAAAACCTTTCCAATAAGCACTGATATTGCCAGCATTTCCAACTGGAATACAGAAAATATCTGGTGCTTGTCCACCAAGTTGTTCAACGATTTCAAAAGCTCCTGTTTTTTGGCCTTCTAAACGATAAGGATTGACAGAGTTCACTAATGTGACAGGGTAGTCTTCACTCACACGCTGTACCATTTTAAGAGCATCGTCAAAATTACCAGCAATTTGAACGATTTCTGCTCCATACATGACTGCTTGAGCCAATTTACCCATTGCAACTTTACCTTCAGGAATAACGACGATTGCTTTCATACCTGCCTTCGCAGCATAAGCAGCAGCGGCGGCAGACGTATTCCCTGTCGAAGCACAAATGACGGATTTGCTCCCTTCTTCCTTAGCTTTAGCAACAGCCATCACCATGCCACGGTCTTTAAAAGAACCTGTTGGGTTTAATCCTTCATACTTGCCGTACAATTCAATGCCTAGTTCTTCCGATAAATGCGGAAAATAAACAAGGGGTGTATTTCCTTCGTGTAATGTTAGACGTGGTGTCTTTTCATTAACTGGTAAATAGTGTTCGAATTCTGTAATGAGTCCTTGCCAGTTTTTCATTGCTTATTCATCTCCTTCAACGCGGAAATAACTTTCAACTGTTTGAACAACAGATAAGTCATTTAATTTATTCAATGTATTTTTAAAGTTTTCTAATGATGTATTATGAGTGACGACGACGATTTCAGCTAAACCACCATTGTGAGGTGTCTGTGAAATGCGCTCAAAACTAATGCCTTCTTGATTAAATAAATCTGAAATAGAAGCAAATGCACCCAGTTCATCTTTAACAGACAAACGTAAATAAAATTGACTGTAACGCTCAGCTTCTGGCGTAATTTCCTTTTCAAATCGTGCATCGATAAAGTTTTGGCCATTTACACCGAGTAATTTATTTTTAATAACTTGTACGACGTCAGACATAACAGCTGTAGCAGTTGGAAGGCTTCCAGCTCCTGGACCATAAAACATCGTTTCACCGACTGCTTCACCACGGACATAGACCGCATTATATTCATTATTCACTGAAGCAAGCGGATGTGTATCACTTAAGAAGGTAGGTTGAACACTAATTTCAACTTTTTGACCTTGTCGATTAGCAAATCCAATTAACTTCATCGTTAAGCCAAGTTTATTACCATACTCAATATCTTTTAAATCAAGTGTTGAAATACCATTGACTTCAACATCATCTAAACTGACATTTGTAAAGAATGAAAGGCGAGCTAAAATAACCATCTTTCGCGCAGCATCTAGGCCTTCAACGTCGGCTGTTGGGTCTGCTTCTGCAAAACCTAATTCTTGTGCTTTTTGTAAGGCATCATCATAGCTTTGGCCTTCTTTATCCATCTTAGTCAAAATATAGTTGGTTGTTCCGTTGACGATTCCCATCACTTGATTAATTCGATCTGATACAAGTCCATCTAATAATGGGCGTAAAAGAGGAATCCCCCCACCAACACTGGCCTCATACATTAAGTCGCAACCATTTTCTCGAGCGATTGATTCAAGTTCTGGTCCGTGCAAAGCAATCAAGTCTTTATTTGCTGTTACAACATGCTTTTTGTTCATTAAGGCTTCTTTAATATATGTATAAGCTGTATCAATTCCACCCATGACTTCAACAACTACATCGATTTTATCATTGTTTAAAAGGTCATGACTGTCTGTTGTTAAAAGGGCTTCATCGGTTCCGCTCTTCTTTGCCTTTTCTAAATCACGTACTAAAACCTTTTCAATTTTAACCTGACATCCTAATTGATGTGTTAATTCTTCTTGATGCTCATTAATAATTTGTTGAACACCTGAACCAACAACACCTAATCCTAATAAACCTACTGATACTTCTTTACCCACATTGTCACCTCATTAATATATTCTTCATACTTTCTGTTGAAAGTGTAATTGTTTAAATCGTCTGATAAATGCGACATTTTTACAATATCACTTATTATAGCACCTTTTACCATATATTTGAATTGGAATCACATCGTTTTATTTTTTTTAAAAAAGATCAATGTGATTCCTTATTTATTCTCTAAAAAACGGGATAACTTATTATAAAAAACGTGACGATCATCCTTTGTAAAAGGCTTTGGTCCTTTTGTTCGAGCACCTGCTTTACGAGCTTGTGCACTCATATGTCTTTGTTCTAACATCATATCAATATTTTTATCAGTATATTGAAAGCCTTTATGATGAAAAACAAAAGCCCCTTTTGCTAGGCATAAGGATGCAAGGCCATAATCTTGTGTAATGATGATATCATTTTTCTTTGTTTGTTTCACAATTTCATAGTCTGCTGCATCTGCTCCTTGATCAACATAAATCGTTTGAACGAAAGCTTCTTCTTCAGCTAAGGAAAAATGGTCATAACTTTTAACGATGATACATGCTAGTGAAAAGCGTTGGCATAGCCTTTTCACTTCATCTTGAACTGGACATGCATCCCCATCAATAATGATTCGCATAAGATCGCCTCCTATAATTTATTCATTATCATACCATGAATGAGAATGGGATTGACAAATAAGTGTTAGAAAGATAAACTTAAGTTAGTGCATTACATGACTAATTTACTCATTTACATATCGGAGGTGACGATTGTGAAACTCGATCCGACAAGTACAAAACCGATTTACTTACAAATTGCTGAATGGCTTGAAAATGAAATTTTACAAGGACACTTTCAAGAAGATGACAAAGTTCATTCACAATACACCTTGGCAGAGATGTTTCAAATTAACCCAGCTACGGCAGCGAAAGGGTTAACCGCACTAGGAGAAGCAGGCATATTGTATGATCGGCGTGGGCTCGGGAAATTTGTCCAAGCAGGAGCTAGAGAAAAATTGAAAGAGAAACGAAAGAAAGTCGTGATGGAAACATTGATTGAGCAATTAATTAAAGAAGCGAATTATTTAAATATCGATAAAAAAGAAGTATTAAATATGATTGAATCTATTTACCGTCAGGAGGGTGAACAATGACAGTGATAAGTTGCATAGATGTAAATAAAAATTATCGCCATCATAGGGCGAATGAAGATGTCTCCTTTTCCGTAAAGGAAAATACGATTACAGGTGTAATCGGAAGAAATGGTGCAGGGAAGACCACATTATTAAAAATGATTGCAGGCTACTTAAGGCCGACAAGTGGTGATATCACTGTGTTTCAAAAACACCCATATAATAGTTTAACGGTAAGTTATAATCGAATCTTCGTTGATGATCAAATGGTCTTTCCGGCTTCATTTAACCTGGCCAACATCATTGATATGTGCCAGGACTTTTATCCGAATTTTGATCGTAAGTTTGCTTATAATTTAATCGATTATTTTGAATTACCATTAAAAAGGACACAATACGAGTTATCAAAAGGACAAAAATCGTCACTTCATTTCATTGTCGGCCTTGCAGCACGCTGCCCTTTAACCATTTTTGATGAGCCAACGACAGGTATGGATAGTACGGTGAGAAAGGATTTTTATCGTGCTTTATTGAAAGACTATATTGCTCATCCGCGTACTATTTTACTTTCGAGTCATCAAATCCAAGAAATTGAACATTTATTAGAAGATGTCCTCATTCTTGATCATGGTAAGTTACTCATGCATGAGTCAATAGATGATCTACGTGCTTATGCTTTAAAAGTGTCGGGTGATGCTCAATTAGTTAAGAAAGTAACAGCTGAAAGGGACATCATTTACGAAGAGCGAATCGGCAATAATGAGCTAAATGTCATTATTAAAAATGATGGTAGTTTTCAAACATATGATGATCGGATATCGACTGAAGGATTACCAGTACATGAATTGTTAAGTTACGTGACGAAAAAGCGGAAAGGAGGCATTGATGATGTCTTTCACAAATAATCAAATCGCAAGCATTAAGCAAGCACAAGCAAAGCAAATTATTTGGAAACAAGTCAAATTAAAATGGCATGTTTATCAAAGTGCCTTTTTATTCATTATTCTTGCCCAATTATTTGGGATTATCCTTAGTTATGGCCAAGGCTCCTCTATGTCTGTTGGATATGATGAAGAGTCTAATTTTATCGAGCTTGCCATGACTTACTTTAATGGCCAATCAATCATTGTCCTTCCGATTGTAGGATTATTTGGCCTCGCTTTTTCGCTCGGTTTAAAACAGACTAAACAAATGATGGCCACCGTCGTTACAACACAAGCGATTAATGTATATTCAAATGTTATTTTTATTATAATCTCAAGTGTGCTCGTAGGGATAAGCTCCTACTTATTATCGCTTATTGTAAAATCAATCATTTTTCAGTATTTTACAACATCAACAACCATGGTAATTGCTCAAGTAGGGGGAGTCGACCTAATAAAAGGTCTATTCGCTGCTGTGCTTTACACCGTATTGTTTAGTGTCATTGGCTATTTTTTAGGAGAATTATTTACGGCTTATAAATGGCTATTTGCCATCATTATTTTACTGTTTGCTGGCTATTTAATGACAGGTTTATCTTTTTTTGAAAAAATGATTATTAACCTACATCAGTTTATTTTCCAAGAAGGATCAATCGGTCTTTTTACAGCTAAAGTAGTAGGCATTGTTCTTTTATTATTTATATTTATTCTCGTCATTGTGAGACGTCAGGAGGTGCGCTAAATGATAGCGGTTATGTTTTTACCTATTCTTATTATATTCATATCGATCTTTATTCTAACAATTGGCCGAAAACTTAATCCGTCCTTGTCGCTTTCCAAGGCAATCATTAGACTATATGGAGGCCTTATCCTGGTCTTATCAGTCTTATCCTTATCATTTATTTATCCGAAGATCTTAGCCCATGAAAATCAGGCT
>DATGTP010000040.1:0-6480 GCA_035301825.1 Pseudogracilibacillus sp.
TGGTGGCGCACCAATGATTTTTAATACGATTACAGTATCAGATGGGATCTCAATGGGAACAGATGGAATGAGATATTCATTACCAAGCCGTGACCTGATTGCAGATTCAATCGAAACAGTCGTCGGTGCAGAAAATTTAGATGCAGTTGTTACGATTGGTGGCTGTGATAAAAATATGCCTGGTTGTATGGTTGCCATTGCAAAATCTGAAGTGCCTTCTATTTTTGTATACGGTGGAACAATCCGTCCTGGAAAACTTGATGGCAAAGATATCGATCTCGTATCTGTTTTTGAAGGAGTCGGTCAATACAACAAAGGTGATATTGACGAAGAACAACTCAAGCGCATTGAACGTAATGCTTGTCCATGTGCTGGATCATGTGGTGGAATGTATACAGCAAATACAATGGCATCAGCTATTGAAGCAATGGGGATGAGCTTACCTGGTAACGCAAGTAAACCAGCAACATCAGAAGAAAAAGCAGATGAGTGTGAAGAAGCTGGTAAAGCGGTTTACACATTACTTGAAAAAGGAATTTACCCGAAAGATATTATGACAAAAGAGGCCTTTGAAAATGCGATTACTGTCGTCATGGCTTTAGGTGGTTCAACAAATGCTGTCCTGCACTTATTAGCGATGGCACATGCTATTGACGTCGATTTAACAATTGATGACTTTAACCGTATTCAAAAACGCGTTCCACATATTGCTGACTTAAAGCCAAGTGGGAAATACGTGATGGAAAATTTATATGAAGTTGGCGGTGTTGAAGCTGTAATGAAGCTCTTACTTGAGCATGGCTACTTACACGGGGACTGTTTAACAGTAACAGGAAAAACTGTCGCCGAAAACTTAGCATCTGTCGATTCGCTTAAGGAAGATCAAGTTGTCATTACACCATTAGATAAACCGAAACGAAAAGATGGACCTCTTGTTATCTTAAAAGGAAACTTAGCTCCTCGCGGTGCGGTAGCAAAATTATCGGGTGTTAAAGTCAAAACACACGAAGGACCAGCACGTGTTTTCAATACAGAGGCAGAGGCAACTGAAGCTGTATTAAATAATGAAATTAAAGAAGGCGACGTTCTTGTTATCCGTCAAGTCGGACCGAAAGGAGCACCAGGTATGCCAGAAATGCTCTCTATATCTAGTATCCTTGTCGGAAAAGGACTTGGAGAAAAAGTAGCCCTCATTACAGATGGCCGCTTCTCTGGTGGGACCCACGGTCTTGTTATCGGACACGTTGCGCCTGAAGCACAAGTAGGTGGACCAATTGCCCTTCTTCAAGAAGGAGATACCGTAACAATCGATACAATTAAACAAACAATCAGCATGGATGTATCAGACGATGAACTCGCTAAACGAAGAGAAAAATGGCAAGCTCCTAAATTGGAAGCACGTGGTGTTCTAGCGAAGTATGCTCGGAACGTATCATGTGCATCAATTGGTGCAGTAACCGATAACTTTGAAGATTAATTTTATAACTTAAAAAAAGCCTATCAAGTCATAAAGCTTGATAGGCTTACTTTTTTACAACTAACCTGAAAAAATTGCGTCTATTCCTTTTACTATCATATATACAGGAGTGCTAGCTAGTCTTTCTCTAATCGATTGTCACCATGCCATAACAGTTGCAATCATACCTCTTCCGGCCAAAATAAAAAGAATGTATGGCTAACGATAACATCTTCTCACCTCATATGAAGTTGTTTATATTGTTAGGTCACACCTTTAGAATAGTAAACATTCAAACCCCAGACATGCCTGCAAGGATTATAAAAGTCGTCCAGAGGAATCCACATATTAACAGTTTAAAAGTAGCCAGTGAAAGAAACGTCATTCGATATGTTCGAAGATGACTTACAATTAAAAGGACAAGACCTAAAAGAAAAAAAGAGTAGGTTATGCCGACACCAAGCCAATAAAAAGTAAAATCATCTCCCCAATATGCCATACTTTGAAAGACGCTCGTCATTGGAAACATACCGACTGCACATATTAGCGATAAGATTTGTAATATCCGATTAGCTTTCATGTCATTCTACCTTCACACTTCTTTTGTATTAGTTTAACATAATCAAGCAATCATGAGGGTAAAAGGGGTAAGAATGTTGAAATGATTTAAAAGCACCCCTTATCATGTATAATAAAAAATGAAAGGGGATAATTTGACATGGATATGGATACATTAATTGAATATTGTCGCCAGGGAAAATCCCTTCTTGAAGACGATCCTCAAGTCCAATCCTTGCTCACACAAAGCGGGCTTGAGGCACAAAAGATTACCGTAAAATTAAATAGCAATAGCCATACACAAGAAGAAATCGTTCAATTATTTACTGAGTTAACGGGTAGAGATGTCGACCCTTCCTTTGTTTGCTTCCCACCTTTTTATTCAAACTTCGGAAAAAATATTAGTTTTGGTAAAGATGTCTTTTTAAATATGGGTTGTACTTTCCAAGATCGTGGGGGAATTCATATAGGTGATGGTACAATGCTTGGGATGAATGTAACCATTGCTACTTTAAATCATGAACTTGAACCTGATAAAAGGCATTTAACAAAGGCAGAACCGGTTCATATTGGTCAAAATGTTTGGATCGGATCAAGTGCTACGATTTTGCCTGGGGTAAAGATTGGGGATAATGCTGTTATTGGCGCTGGTGCAGTTGTCACGAAAAATGTAGATCCTAACACAGTCGTAGCCGGGGTTCCCGCTCAGTTTATGAAGCATATATAAAAAGATAAGACAAAATCTATAAGAAGAAAAGCATGAAGGCAAGTTTCTAAACTACACTTCATGCTTTCTGCTTTAACGCTAAGTATCCTTTTGTTTTTCAGCTCATGAATTGTCCTTTATTATATCCGTTTTTTCAAAGCTCTAGCGGTTGGTGTCGTTTTTTTCAATAAGTCGCTTGGCAGTCCTTCAAACATAATTTGACCACCTTCATTTCCACCTTTCGGACCAAGTTCAATTAACCAATCACTTTGTGCTAGCATGTGAAGATCATGTTCAATTAAGATGACTGAATTACCATGATTAACTAACTTGTTCAATAAAGCAAATAGTTTATCTTTATCTGTTTGATGAAGACCTGACGAGGGTTCGTCTAATACATAGATCTCGCCTTGTGCTTGTAAGTGGCTTGCCAATTTCAAACGCTGCAATTCACCACCACTTAAAGTGCTTGTCGTTTGCCCAAGTGTGATATAATCCATTCCCACATCCTTTAGCCTTGCGATTTGACGTGTTATTTTTGGGCTTTTAAAGTAATTTGCTAACTGTTCTATCGTTAACGATAGAACATCTGCTATTGTTAAACCTTGATAAGTATATGATAAAGCTTCTTTTGAGTATCTTTTTCCTTGGCAAGCTTCACAAGTCATTGTGACTGGATCCGCAAAAGCTAAGTCTGGCTGCGTTACGCCTTTACCACTACAATTTGGACAAGCACCAATCGAATTAAAACTAAATAGGCCTGGTGGTTGACTCGTTTCCTCTGCCATTTCCTGTCTAATTTCATCCATCATCCCCATATAAGTCGCTAAGGTTGAACGACTCGAGATTCCAATTTGATTTTGACCCACCCAAATAGCATGTGGATACTGTTTTAAAAAGGCGTCTAAAAGAAGTGTACTTTTCCCTGATCCTGATACACCACATATAGAAACAAGAACATTTTTAGGAATCTTAACCGATAGATTTTTTAAATTATGTTGAGATACATTTTTTAAAGTAAAAAAATGATCGCTTTGTCGAGCCTCTTCTTTCACTTCAACTGGTAGCTTCACCTTGGTCTGTCCTTTTGATTCTTCTAAGTCTTCAGGTCTCCCTTGAAAAACAACTCTTCCACCATAATGACCAGCTTGAGGCCCCATTTCAATAACTTCATCTGCTAGCTTAATGATTTGTTCCTCGTGTTCAACAACAAGGACTGTGTTCCCTTGGTCTTTGAGTTTTTTCATAACCTGGATAAGTGTCCCAACTTCTTCTGGATGTAAGCCAGCTGTCGGCTCATCAAAAATATAAATGAGATTATTTAAGCTACTCCCTAAGTGACGGGCAATTTTGACTCGTTGCGCTTCTCCAACTGATAAGGTATTCATCTGACGCGACAAACTCATATAACTTAAGCCTAATTCCATCAGTTGATTAATCTTCGGGAGCATTTGATTCACAATACCGTGGCTTAATGGGGTATCAATTCCACGTAAAAAGCGATTCAGTTCTGTGAGTTCAAGTTGATCAACTTGGTTAATATTTAAATCATGAATCTTACTTTTCAGTACTTCAGGATTTAATCCAGATCCTTGGCATCTTTGACAATCTGTTTTTGTTGTCATGGCTAAAACATCTTCTTTTGAAACTTGTTTTAACTTTGAAATATCTCGATTAACATATAATCTTTCAAAACGTGGCAAAAGCCCATCCCATTCATGTGGTTGTGGACCATGCTTCGTATGAAAAGGAGCAAACACTTTCTCCCCTTTCGGTGGTCCATCAATTAAAAGTGTAAGTTCATCATTTAAATAATCTTTTATTTTCTTATCTGGATTAAATAAACCACCGGTAATCATCCATCTACCTTGCCAACCCGATGGCGAGAGCGGCTTGAAGCGTATAGCATAATCTTTCAATGACTTATTAAAATCAATAAGCTTATCTTTGTCTGGTTTTACAACTTGGCCATAACCATTACAAGTTGGACATTTCCCGTAAGCACTTTGACTCGAAAAATCAATTGCTTCCTTAATTTGCGGATGACCCATACGAGAAAAAAGTAAGCGTAGTAATGGATGAATATCCATATATGTTCCAACTGTCGAACGAAGGTTGACCCCTATTGGCTTTTGTTCAATGACATGAACTGGACTCAAATTCTTTATTTCAGTCACATTCGGTCGTTCATAACGAGGCATATGATTTCGAATGTATTGGGAATAATTTAATATCATTTGCCTATTGCTTTCTGTCGCAATCGTATCAAAAACGACAGAACTTTTCCCAGAACCGGAGACACCAGTAAACACATGTATCCTTCCTTTTTGAAGCTGTAAATCAATGTTTTTTAAATTATTTTCTTTCATCCCTCTTACTATAATTGAATGATTTAACATATAGGCCACCTTCACCCCTTCATTTATTACAAAACATTATAACATAGGCTATTAACTTGCTTTTATTCTAAGCTAAGTTTATTGTATTCTTAGCTATTTATTGATAGCCTTAAGATAAGAGATGATACGAGGTGATATATCTATGTTAAAAAAGATTGCTATTTTTACAATGATTCTTGGGTTCGCTATTATCGCTTTTTCAGGTTATTATATTTGGGACGGGAAACAAAAAGAAGCTGAATCAATTGCACGTGCAGAAGCTTTATTAGATGAAGGTAATAAAAGTAAAGAAGGACCCAAAAAAACCGGGCCTTTTGAAGCTAACTTTGGCGATGAAATCGGTATGTTACAAATCGATAAAATTGATGCCAATATTGCTATTGTGGAAGGAACTCATGAGGATGAACTGCGCCACGGTGTTGGACATTATTCAGGAACTGCTTTTCCTGAAGAAGATGACCAAGTTGTCTTATCTGGACATCGAGACACCGTTTTCCAGCGAATGGGTGAATTAGATGAAGGTGATATAATCACAGTGCGTATGCCTTATGGTGATTATGAATATGAAATTTTCGAAACTTTTATCACAGATGCTGATGACCGTACGGTTATCGTTCCACATGATGAAGAGGTTTTAACGGTCACAACTTGTTATCCATTTAGTTATATAGGGAGTGCGCCCGACCGTTATATAATTAATGCAAAACCTGTCTATAAAGATTAAATAAAAGCATTCAAACTTAAGGTCTACATTTGTCCTTTTGTTTGAATGCTTTTTCTTCTTAGAGCTTGAGTAAGAAATCTATCCTCAAAGAATACTAATATGTATGTGTTTGGCTGACGACATTTTGCACTTCATAAAAAATAGCTAAATACGCTTTTTGTGCATCACTGGACATGACATCAATTTCTTTGCCGCGTTTATATATTTCACTATCAAAATCGCTTTCTTTTAGCATTCTTAAGTCTAAATGTAATTTAATCTTCTCTTCAATCCACGCTTCTTTATCTTTATAAATTGCTTTTAGCTCTTTTTCATCTTTAAAGTCATGTGGGAGATCCCCTTCCCCGCTCAACCAGTCTCTTTCAATCCACATAGACATTTCCCTAGTTGGTCGTACCGCTTCTTCACGCTCGATTATTTCCATTAACCAATCTGCAAGCCACTTGGGTAAAAGCTTTGCTTGGTAACTCTCTTCTAGGATCATCTGCTTTTCGCTTATAAATGATACTCTAACAATGTACAAAAACGATTGGATAAGAATGTACAAGATATGATTGGTATTGCATAATATTTCCGAGGTGAATATTATGCATATGCAAATTGATATTAATACAAAGATTGAAATTAATACGCTGGA
>DATGTP010000041.1:0-5642 GCA_035301825.1 Pseudogracilibacillus sp.
CAAAAAATCCAGGGATATATCGACTACTACAATAACGATCGAATAAAAGTAAAATTGGCTGGCTTAAGCCCGATTCAATATCGAACTCAAACCAGCCAAATAGTTGCATAATTAAAACTCTAACTTTAAGGGGTCACTACCATACATAAACGTATGTGGCATTTTAATTAGTACCAATCGTAAGGAGTTTCTTGATAGACATAGTAATTTAACCAATTCGAGAACATCAAATGAGTATGGGCTCTCCACGTATTGAGCGGTTCTTTTTTAGGATCATTGTTAGGGAAGTAATTTTCCGGCATATCAATATCAATCCCTTTCGCTAAATCACGCTCATATTCATCAAGCAATGTCGTCGCATCATATTCTAAGTGACCAGTCACCATGACCTGTTTACTATCCCGTGATTTAAGTAAAAACAAACCTGCATCTTCTGATGTAGCTAACACTTGTAATTCTGGATGCGCTTTAATGGCATCAAGTGAAACGCTTGTATAACGCGAATGGGGTGCATTAAAGACATCTTCAAAGCCCTGAACAAGCTTAACTGTCGGATCTTCTAATGTATGTGGGAAGATACCGGAGCACTTTTTCGGCAGTTCGTATTTATCAATCCCGTAATGATGGTAAAGTGCAGCTTGTGCCCCCCAACATATATGCAGTGTTGATGTTACGTGCTCTTTAGACCAGTCCATAATTTCAACTAATTCTTCCCAATAGTTTACATTTTCAAATTGCAAATGCTCGATTGGAGCACCTGTTATAATAAGCCCATCATACTTTCTATCCTTTACATCTTCGAAAGTCGTATAAAAAGAGTCTAAATGAGATTTACTAACATTTTTTGACTCATGGCTTGCCATATGTAAGAAAGTCACATTTACTTGTAAAGGGGTATTCCCTAATAAGCGAAGTAACTGGAGTTCTGTTTTTTCTTTTTCAGGCATTAAATTTAAAATAGCTATATTTAATGGACGGATATCTTGTGTACTTGCTCTTTCGTCATCCATCACAAATATTTTTTCTTCTCTTAACCGTTCACGAGCTGGTAAACCTTTTGGTATGTTTATTGGCATCTTGCTTCCCCCTCATTGTTCATTATTTCTATTATAGTATAACTTACATTTTTTACAAAAGAAGATTATCAGACTATTCTCTTTTTAAAGAGTCTATCTTATTAACAACTTATCCACTTTATTAACAAGATGACTATTTTCCATTGTTATATTAAGCTTTATCTTGTTTATATCTTTTGTGAATAACTATGTGGATAATGTGAATAACTGAATCTGTTTTAATTTAAAGTCAGTTTTATCAGACTTATTGAGCCTAAATTATTGTGGTAAGTTTGTGGATAAAATCAGACTCCCTTTTTTTCCTAAATTATGGTATGATGGAGTTGGAAATATTATCCTTCTCATTTACATAGAGGTGACATTTATGGAAACGTGGTATTTGCTAGATACAAAATATAAAGATGCAGCGACTAACATGGCAATTGATGAAGCACTGCTTTTATGGCATAGCGAAAATAAGATCCCACCTGTTTTACGATTTTACGGTTGGAGCAAGCCGAGTTTATCTATCGGCCATTTTCAAAATGTCCAAAAATCAATTGATCTTCAAGCTGTTACAAAACATCAATGTCAATTAGTTAGACGTTTAACAGGAGGGAGTGCTGTTTTACATGATGATGAATTAACATATAGTATGATTGTTTCAGAAAAGCATCCTAAAATTCCTACTACAGTTAACGATGCTTACTATGAACTTGCACAAGGTATTTTAAATGGTTACAAAGAACTTGGTATTGATGCTGAGTTTGCTATACCAAAGTCACATCTTCGAAAAGAGAGAACCGCTGTTTGCTTTGAGAAACCAGCGATCTATGAACTAGTTGTCAATGGCAAAAAAATATCCGGGAATGCTCAAACACGCAAACATGGCGTCTTATTACAACATGGTTCAATCCCCTTTAGTTTTGATGTTGATATGTTATTTGATTTATTTACATTTTCATCAGAAGAAAAGCGTATGAGGCAGAAAGAACGTTTTTTTCAAAAAGCAAGATCAATTAATCAGCTAACAAATCAAAACTTTTCATATAACGATTTAAAAAATGCTTTTATAAAAGGTTTTCAATCCGTTCTTCATGTACGTTTTGAACCTATTGAGCTGAATGAAGAACAATGGCAATTTGTTGACCATTTAGCCCGTACAAAATATAAAACAGATAATTGGAATATGCACCATAGAAAAAGGGAGAGAGTGTAAATGGCTAAAAATGAAGAGATTTTACGAAAACCCGATTGGTTAAAAATTAAAATTAATACGTCTGATTCATATAAGAACTTAAAAAAGTTAATGCGTAAAAAACGACTAAATACGGTTTGTGAAGAAGCCAAATGCCCTAATCTACACGAATGTTGGAGTGAAAGACAGACAGCGACATTTATGATATTAGGTGACACATGTACACGTGGATGTCGCTTCTGTGCGGTTAAAACAGGACTACCTAACGAATTGGACTGGGACGAACCTGAAAGAGTCGCTGAATCTGTTGAAATTATGGGCTTAAAACACGTCGTCATTACTGCTGTAGCACGTGATGATTTAAAAGATGGAGGTGCAGCTGTCTTCGCAGAGACCGTCCGTCAAGTAAGGAAACGAAATCCTGGAACGACGATTGAAATTTTACCTTCTGACATGAAGGGAGATTACGAAAGCTTACATACATTAATGGATTCTGAGCCCGATATATTTAACCATAATATAGAAACGGTGCGTCGCTTAACGAAACGTGTGCGAGCAATTGCAAAATACGAGCGTTCTTTACAATTATTAAAGCGTGTCAAAGAAATTGCACCACATACACCGACAAAATCTAGTTTAATGGTTGGTTTAGGCGAAACCAAAGAAGAAATTCTCGAAACAATGGATGACTTATTAGCACATGATGTTGACATCATGACAATTGGACAATATTTACAACCAACGCGAAAGCATTTAAATGTCGAACGTTATTACCATCCAGATGAATTTAAAGAATTAGAGCAAATTGCACTGGAAAAAGGATTTACACACTGTAAATCAGGTCCTCTCGTCCGCTCATCCTATCATGCCGATGAACAAGTAACGGCAGCTGCTGCACAAAGACGCATTCAATACATGAAAGGATACGAGGAAACAACAAATCAAAAAGTCGATTTTTCATTAAAAGACTTATTACGTGATTAAGAAAAAAGCTTCTATTCAAATTAAAACATGAATAGAAGCTTTTATTTATGAGTGAGCCGTATATGTTAATGTTTTACCTGTAATACCAAATATAATCGTTAAAACCGGGCTTAATAAACAGAAGAAGGCGAATGGTAAATAACTTAAAGTCGATATACCTAAAACCGTTGTAATGAAAACACCACAGACACTCCAAGGAACAAGTGGATTAACAACAGTTCCAGCATCCTCTGCTACACGAGCAAGATTAATGTTTTCAAGGCCTACCTTTTTATATTGACTCGCATAGGATTCACCTGTTAATAAAATGGATAAATATTGTTCACCAATTAAGACGTTAATCCCGATTGCTGTAAATGCAGATGCTAAGATAACAGAACGAACTTTTTTTAAGGAAGCTTCAATTGATTGTAATAAACGTGGGACAATTCCTAATGTAAATAGAAGGCCTCCCAAGCTTAGAGCGAGTAGTACGATTCCTATTGTCGATAACATACTTTCCATACCACCTCGAGAAAGTAGTTCATCAATTTGCTCAACCCCTGTGTGTGATTGATAACCACCAAACAAGACGCCCAACAATTCATTTAAGGGAATCGGTTTATTAAAGAAAGCAATGATTAAAGCACTCGCTGCTCCTGCTGCTAAAGCGAGTAAAGCAGGTGCTTTTCGAATCGAGAAAATAATTAAAATAACAATTGGAATTAAAGCAGCATACCAATGAACTAAGCCTGTATCATATAGCCCTTGTTGAAACTGACGCATCTCTGTAAAATTAGCATTTGAAATATTCGGTGAAAAAAGCGCGAATAAAAGAATGGATATCGTAAAGGCTGGAATGGTTGTCCATGCCATATTTTTAATATGATCAAATAAATCGACCTTTAAAATTGTTGATGCCATATTAGTGGTATCTGACAAAGGAGACATTTTATCACCAAAGAAAGCTCCTGACACAATAGCACCCGCTGTCATTGCCAATGAAACGTCAACCGCTGTAGCAATTCCAATAAAAGCAACCCCAATCGTTCCAACTGTCGTTAATGAACTTCCTACACTCATTCCAACAAGACCACAGACAAGAAATACGATCGCTAAAAAGTATTTTGGTGTAACCAGTTCAAAACCATAATATATTAAAGTTGGAATCGTTCCTCCAACCATCCATGAACTTATTAAAATTCCAATAAAGAAAAATAATAAGGTAGCAGCAATCCCTGCTTTAGCACCTTCAGTAATACCTGTCTCCATTTCTTTATAAGATATTTTTTTCATATAACCATATAATAATAAAAATAAAATCGACAATAATAAGGGAATATGTGGCGGTGCTTCTAAGAATACAATGCTCACATTCATCGTGACAATAATGACAATTGATACGATAAGTGCTTCAATTAACGTTGGCATTTGCGCTGCCTTAATAGTAAACATGAAAAATCTCCTTCAACAATTTAAAATCACTTTTTCCATTATAACGTATTTATATGATAATTCCTTTTAAAAAACTTATATGTTCATAAGTTTTTTTCATATTTGTCCAACTTTCAAATAAAAAACGAGACACAAGCATCACTCGTATCTCGTCACCATTAATCAACATCATATTCTAAAATTTTACCGGTTGTTCCATCTATTTCAATTTCCGCTTCAATCCCATTTCTTTCAATTTCAAATTCATATACATAGCCACCATTATTTGTATCTAATTCACCTTCTAAGACGACTCCATTATATTGAAGTAAGGCAATTTCCAAGGCATCGGCCATCGATAAGCTAACATTTGTATATTTTCCCTTATCATTCGATTGTTTTATTTTAATTGAAATGACTTTTCCTGACATGGCATCAATTTCCATTTCAGACTTTTCTGTTTCACTCACAACTTCGACTTCATAAACGATTCGGCCATTATTTTTATCGCGTTCAATTTCAATAACAGTTCCGGAAAACTCTTTTTGAGCAATTTCAAGCGCATCTTTAGCAGTTAAAACACTATTTGATGTGTTAGACTCTTTCTTTTTCTCTTGTTTATCTTTTTCCTTTTCATCCTGCTTATCCTTCTTTTTTTGTGGAGCTTTTTCGTCATCCTTTTTCGAATCTTCTTTCGCTTGATTATCTTTATCTTGTGAATCCTTAGCCTGATTGCCTTCATTTACCGGTTTATCTTGCGATGCTTGATTGCTTTCATCATTGGCATTATTCTCGTTTGTTTCCTTCTCTTCTTTTTGTAAGGTTTCCTTATGCTGATCGTCTGATGCAATATGACTTGATTGAAGCTGTTTTACATGAACAATTTCACCCGAATGTCCATCAACTTGAACATTGAAATCTTTCCCTTCAAATTGCAAATCGACTGTATAAATAGCATGTTTATTTTTACGCATTAAAGTAACATCCTTAAT
>DATGTP010000042.1:0-4949 GCA_035301825.1 Pseudogracilibacillus sp.
TTGTTATCATATCAATGACAATCGGCCATATGATTCGCTTAGTTGTACCACTGCATTTAACCGAAACAATTGGCAGTATCTTGTTAATCTTAATAGGACTTTATTTACTTGTATCAGTCTATATCAAAGCTCCTTCTTCTCGAAAACGACAATTATCAACCTATCTTAAACATCCAGAAAAAGTAGACTTTGATCAATCACGCTCCATATCAATTTACGAGGCGCTTTTTCTCGGTCTTGCCCTTTCAATTGATGCTTTTGGCGCTGGTATCGCAGCTTCCCTTCTTCATTATCACCTTCTTTCTACAGCAAGTTTAGCCGCTTTAATGACCGGTGCTTTTTTATTTTTCAGCATGAAAATGGGTTTATATTTATCACAATTTCATTTGATGAGCCGCTTGACCTTCTTGCCACCACTTCTTATTATGTCAATTGGTTTGTACCATTTCTTTTCATGATTAAAAAGAAGTATCTCTTACGATACTTCTTTTTGACTTCTATGTATATAGTGTATATACTAATCATACACAATGTATACATAGAGGTGATTTATATGATTGATATTGTCATTGCACCTGATAATAAGACACCCTTATTTAAACAAATCAAAGAACAAATTAAAGATGCCATTCATATTGGTAGTTTAAAGCAAGGTGACCCCTTACCTTCAATCAGACAACTAGCCAAAGACTTACATGTCAGTGTCATTACGACAAAGCGCGCTTACGAAGAACTCGAAAAGGAAGCTTATGTTGTTTCAACGATTGGCAAAGGAACTTTTGTCGGACAAGTAAATGATGATTTATTAAAAGAGTGGCAAATGCGATCGATAGAAAATGATTTAGAATTAATTGTTGAGCGGAGTAAAAGGTTAGGACTTTCTCTAGACGATTTGAATGACTTAATTGCCATTTATTATAAGGAGGATTTATTATGAATGTCATTCTTCTCGATAATATAACAAAAAAGCTAGGTGACTTTTATTTTAAACAACTATTCTTTTCCGTTAAAAAAGGATATGTAACTGGTTTAGTTGGTCCAAATGGAAGTGGAAAAACATCACTCATTTCACTCATTACGGGCCATATTCAACCAGATCATGGCCAAGTGACTATATTTGATCATAAGCCACATGATTTATATGTTAAACAAAATGTTGGAATCGTATTGGATCAATTATATATGTATGATGATTTCACCATTCACAAAATGCATCAAGTCATTGCTCCACTATATGAGCAATGGAATGAAGAAAAGTTTAATTTCTATTTAAATAAATTCAAATTGCCCACTCATAAAAAAATTAAGACATTTTCCAAAGGGATGAAAATGAAATGTTCTTTACTCTTCGCATTAAGTCATGAACCGAAGTTGCTCATTTTAGATGAACCGACTGCTGGTCTAGATCCTATTTTTCGAAAAGAATTATTATATATCATTCAAGACCTGATGGTAAGAGAAGAACAAACCGTTTTATTTTCAACACATATTACGACGGACTTAGATCAAATAGCTGACTATATCACTATTTTAGACAAAGGAGCAATTAAACTTGAAGGAGATATGAATGACTTAAAAGAAAATTTCCACATTGTCCGTGGACCAAAGCAAATGATGGATCAAGATGTTCATAAGTTATTTGTTCATGTTGAACATTCGCCTACTGGTTTTACAGGGTTATATCAAGGTGATTTAGCCTTGTTCGAAAATCTCGATGAAAAGATCAGTTTTGAACAAGCGAAAATTGAAGATATTTTATACTATGTTATAAAGGCTAACGCAAAGGATGTGATGCCATGATTACTTTAATGAAACGTGACTTTTTATTAGTGAATAAATGGTTTTATATCACGATGCCTTTTATATTACTTGCTCTGTTTTATCTATTTGGGTTTTCAATCACCTGGATGGCTTTCTTTATATTAGTGACTGGATTATTAACGCCATTTGTATATGATGAAGTAAATAAGACATATATATTTTTTGACAGCTTACCAGTAAAAAGAAAAACAATTGTTCAAGCACGTTATATGAACAACTTATTTTTAGTCATGACAATTACCTTTATCATGTTCGTTCTAAATGCTCTAGCTCATCGCTACTTAAATATTGATTATGCCCTAATAATCAAAGATATCATTGTTCTATTTAGTTACTTACTTTTTTTCGTTGCTATCAGTCTTCCTCATTTATTTCGTTATCACCGTTATTTATCTTTTGTTTATACGTTCGGGCAAATTGTCATTTTGTTTTTCATATTCAATTTTATCATAATTAATCCTGTCATTAATGAATCGATTGAACAATATAAAGAAAATCCTGTGATTAATGAAGAAGGAGAAACCATCATTTTTTCACTTACTAACCAAACTTTCGATAGTGGCCTTCATTTATCCGCTGAAATGTTAATGCCATGGATGACCTATATCGTCTTGCCTTTACTTGCCATTACGACTTTCATTTTATCTTATTACTTGTCTGTTTTTACTTTTAATCGTCGCGATTTAACTGGTAGATAAAAAAATCTTGCCCCAACTTCGGGGCAAGATTTTATTTTTTGCGATTAATTAATAGTAAAATTGAAGGCATTAACATACCACGTACGATAAATGTATCGAGTAATATACCAAAAGCCATTACAAAACCAAATAAATATAATTCTTGTAAAGGTTGTGTGATTAATACAGCAAAAGTTGCTGCTAAAATCATCCCAGCTGATGAGATGACACCACCTGTTAAGGCAACCCCTCTTTCAACTGCTTTTGCAAAAGGATAACTTTTTGCCTCTTCTCGAATTCGTGATACGAGCATAATGTTATAGTCAATTCCTAAGGCAACCATAAAGACAAAGGTATAGACTGGTAGACGATAACTAATCGCATCTAAACTTAAAAATTGTTGGAAAATAAACCAACTAAAGCCCATTGATGCAGCATAAGATAAAAGGATTGTACCCATCATTAATACTGGTAAAATGATCGAACGAGTTTGCATACCTAAAACAAGTGTCATTAAAACAGTGACTAGTGAGAATAAAACAATCATATCTCGCTTATTCATCGCTTGAACATCTACTTGCTCCGCTGTTTGACCTGCAAAATGAATTGAATCAAATTCAGTTTGTGAAATAATAGTCTCACTTTTATCTCTTAAGTTCCTTAATTCTTCAATCGCCTCTGTTTCATAAGGGTTATTCTCTAATACAAGATCAAATTTAACAACTGCTTTATCATCTGACATGAAGTTTCTAGGCGCTTCATCCATAGCAGTATCTAATTGAGGTGTTACTTCTTCGACCCCTTTTTCCGACTCCAACTGCTGCCTTACATGCTCCAACTCTTCTTTTGTCGCGTCATCCCATTCAATTGGTCCCTCATTTTCAAGCAGAACGGTGACTGGTGCTAATTGACCTTCTGGATAATGATCCTCTAATAATTCAAATCCAACTCGTGAAGAGACATCTTCTGGAAATGATTTTAATAAATTGTATGAGAAATTAACAGTTGTAAAATAGACCGCCCCAGAAAGAAATACAATAATGAGACTTGTCGCTATTACTGCAGGACGTCTTGAAACAAAACGACTGATTTTCTCCCATAAGGTTCTTTTTTCTTTTGTTCCCTCGTTCACTTTCGGAATAAAAGGCCAAAATGCCCGTCTTCCCATTAATGAAAAGACACTTGGAATGAGTGTTAATCCTGCGATCAAAATGACGACAACCGCCACTGAAAAGACAGGTGCAAAATGATTATACGGTTTAAATACCGTAACAAATAGTGTTAGCATCGCTAAAAATATAGTGCTTCCACTGAAGAAAATAGGTTCAGATACATGATACATCGCTTCTGTCATCGACTCATATTTTGACTCGACTTTCTTTAATTGTTCTCTGTAACGAGAAAATATAAAGAGACTATAGTCTGTTAATACAGCGAATAGTAAAACAAGCATAATTGAGATAGCCTGTGTATCAATTGAAAACAATTCCGCTTTTCCAAATACTCCAATTAAACGATCAACAACTCCATAGACGATTCCCGCTATGATTAAAGGTGTAATCGCTAAAATAGGCGACCTGTATATGGCAATCAATAAGACGAAAATCAATAGGACTGTTGCGATCATCAGAACAAAGTCGGCATTTTTGAATAATGCTGTTGTATCTGCTGCAATCCCTGCTGGTCCAGTAATTTCAAATTGAACATCTGTCATATCGAATGATGCAACTTTTTCTTTAATGTCTTCCATGATAGCATTTGCTTCACTTGTTTCTAAGTCAGCTTCTAATGTAACGTTAAATAATAAAGTTGACATATCTTCGGAGAACATTTGATCTTGCACATCTTCTGGAAATTGGTGAAACGGCAAGGTACTGACAATATGGTCTGGCTTATCGTCTGATTCCAACCACTCACTTAACTCTGTTATTTTCTCTCTTGTCTGTTCACTTATTTGACCATCTTCATGAAAGACAAGGAGCGCAGGTAAGCCTTCATCATCTGGATAAGCTTCTTTCATTAATTGTTCCGCTTTCTCTGAAGGCATATTTTCTTGCATACTTCCTTCACCGCTATTGCTATCATAATCCTTTGATGAAGGTAAAAATAAACTTAATAATAAAACAGCAACAAGCCAAGTTGCTAATACAACTTTCGCTCCGCCTTTACTACTTGAAAATTTCGTAATCGCACGAATTGGTTTTAACATCATTTGTACCCCTCTCAATCACTTACTAAAAGTAGTATAAAATATGAATATGAATACAATATGAATATATGTGAAGCTTTTTCTTTTCCATATGTTTTATAAGCTAGTTTATTGTATAATAGGTTGTTACAATGATCTATAGGGGGTTTCATCTTGTTTAAAAATAATTATGGGCGCTTTCGTTCAGGATGGTACATATTAGCGGCTACTTTAATTATGTTAGTCGGACAACTTATGTTCTC
>DATGTP010000043.1:0-50457 GCA_035301825.1 Pseudogracilibacillus sp.
AAATTGATGTATTTCCCTATGTATTTGGTGAAGTATTTGCTAATACTTGGTATGAAGTAAGTATTTCACAACCTAAGAGAAAAAAATTAACTTTAGTCGATGGGGTTAAAAGTAAACAACATGAGCTATGTGTTTTTCAATTATGTATCCCTTTATATAATGTTTTTAAAAAAGATAATCAAATTACTGATATCGAGGAAAAAACCTTGCGTTTTATCCATTGGGATCTCCCTGTTACAATACGTACAAAAATTAATTATCATACAAAAGAGTTGGGAAATAAAGCCTTTGATAAGAAGTGGAAAAAAGGGCTTGTTTTAAATGGATTAAAAGAATTACAAAGAAGCTTAGGAAATGATAGTGAGATTTTAATGTATCATGTATTATATGATACAATGGAAGGGAATAATCGGAAATTAAAGTTGTATATTAGTGTCATTGAAAATATAGCTGAACCAATAGAAGGTAACTAAAAGGAGATTTTAAATTTATGGTAGTTAAAACACATTTAATCGAATTATCAATCGAATCATTGAATGAGGCACAAGAATTATTTGGTGCTAACGATGTTTTTTTATCTTTAATTGAAAAACAACTTGACGTAGATATGACGACGCGAGGTGAAGCGGTTCAAATCGTTAGTGACGAAGAGACAAAGAAACTTGTCGAGGATATTTTAAGTGCGATGCTAGCCGTCATTAAAAATGGTCAAGTCATTCAAGAAAGAGATGTGTTTTATGCAATAAAGTTAGCTAAAGAAGGAAAAATAAAACAATTTCCGACTTTATTTGAAGATGAAATAACAAAAACAAGACAAGGTAAGTCTATTCGAGTTAAGACAATCGGACAAAAACAATATATTGATGCAATAAATAAAAATGACCTCGTTTTTGGGATTGGACCTGCTGGAACAGGAAAGACATATTTAGCAGTCGTAAAAGCAGTTAGTGCTTTAAAAGAAGGTGCAGTTAAACGAATTGTATTAACACGTCCTGCAGTAGAAGCGGGTGAAAGCCTAGGTTTCTTACCAGGTGATTTGAAAGAGAAGGTTGATCCCTATTTACGTCCCTTATATGATGGCTTACATGACGTATTAGGAAAAGAACAAACAGCACGTTTGATTGAAAAAGATATTATTGAAATTGCCCCTTTAGCCTATATGAGAGGACGAACATTAAATGATGCCTTTGTCATCTTAGATGAAGCGCAAAATACGACACCAGAACAAATGAAAATGTTTTTAACGCGTCTTGGCTTCGGATCAAAAATGGTTATTACCGGTGACATGACACAAATTGACTTACCAAAAGGTGTCACATCAGGACTAACGACTGTAGCTAATTTACTGAAAGATATAGCAGGCATTTCACTTGTTTATTTAACAGATACAGATGTCGTCCGACATCCTTTAGTTCAAAAAATTATTCAAGCATATGATCGAAACAACTTATAAAAATATATAGATGGTGATAACTATGAAAAATTTGTTTGATAAATTCATTCAAGTGACAAAGTCTAAGTGGACTTATATTTATGTACCAGCTATTTTATTAGCTGTGTTTTTCTATTTGATTACATTTAATAATGTCCACTTAGACACGTATGAGATTGAACGGTTTGATCGAGCGAAAGAAACGATTCGCTCCCCGATATCAGTAGAAAATGAATCGGAAACCGAAAGAAAGACGAGAGAGAGTGTTCAAGCCGTAACAGATCGCTATTCTATTATTGATGACATTAAAGAAGAACGCTTAAGCTATGTTGATGAATTTATAGATGCTATTGATACCGTGAAAAGTGAAGCAAAATCGACTGAAAAAAAGTCTGATGAAGAAACGTTATCATTATCTGATCAAGTTAAAGAAGTGAAAGATATCTTAGCAGATGAGATTACGAGTAATGTGTCTGATGATACCATATTAGCCTTTTTAGAATTAGATGAAAAAAATCGTGACAAAGGGCTTAAAGTATTTACAGATGGCTTACAGGCGACATTAGATAGTGGCGTGCGTATTGAGAATATCCAAACTTCAAAAGAAGAGTTAAATAGTCTCATAGGACATGCCGATTTATCTAAAGAAGAACGCAGTGCATTCCAAGGTTTAACCGACTTAGTCGTTGTTGAAAATTCCTTTTTTGATATGGAAAAAACAATGGCTGCAAGAAATGAAGCTGCAAGTAATGTTGAACCTGTTATGATACGTGCCGGAGATGTTATTGCGCGTGAAGGTCAAATTATAACAAATGAAATATATGAAGATTTACAATTAGTTGGATTATTAAAACAACAACAAAATTTATTTCCAGCAATTGGGCTAGCTTTATTTGTATTATTAATGATTGCTACAATTATTGTTGAATTAAACCGATTATATAATCGGAAAATGTTAAACTTTAATATGTCACTCATCATTATCTCAAGTTCATTTATCGTTATATCAATGATGAAAGTCTTTAGTCTATTTATTGATCAATTAAATTACTTATACTTTGTCGCCCCGATAGCAGTGGGTGTGCTATTAATAAAAGTATTAGCTTATGAACGATTAAGTATTATATTTGCTGTAATCTATTCAATATTGGGTGCTATTATATTTAATGGAGAACTGCCAGGTGTCTTAAATATTGAAGCTGGTATTTACTTTTTAATATTCCAGTTTGCAGCGATATTTTCCTTAAACATATTGCAAGATAGGATGACTTTATTTAAGTCAACAGTCGTTATGGCCTTATGTAACTTAGTCACTATCATGATATTTATGTTTTTATCATATATCCCTTATAGTATGACTCTATTACTTGTATATGTTGTTATGGCTCTAACAGCAGCTATTTTATCAACTGTATTAACGATTGGATTGTTACCATTTTTCGAAACGACTTTAGGAATATTATCTGATAATCGTTTATTAGCTCTCGCCAATCCAAATCAAAAATTACTTAAAAAGTTATTAAATGAAGCACCAGGTACATATCATCACTCTATTATGGTCGCGAATTTAAGTGAAACCGCGTGTGAAGCTATCGGTGCGAATGGATTACTGGCAAGAGTAGGGGCATACTATCATGACATAGGTAAAACAGTGAAACCGAATTTCTTTATTGAGAATCAAGTCGCTATTCAAAACCCACATGACTTTTTACCTCCGGAAGATAGCGCTAAAATAATTATAGATCATGTTAATGATGGTGTTAAAATGCTTGAGGAAGCGGATTTGCCTAAAGAGATTATTGATATTGCAAAGCAACATCATGGAACTTCATTAGTAGAATATTTTTATTACCAGGCAAAACAAAAGGATGATACTGTCGAAGAAAAAGACTTTCGCTATCCGGGACCAGTCCCATTAACGAAAGAGGCTGCAGTAATCTCAATATGTGATTCAGTAGAAGCAGCTGTACGATCTTTAAAAGAGCCTTCACCGGAAAAAATCGATGAGATTGTTCATGCAATTATTCAAAAGCGTTTAATTGATGGACAGTTTAATGAATCGCCTATCACTGTCAAAGAAATCAATTTAGTTCATCAGACAGTTTGCGATACATTGAAAGGAATTTTTCACTCAAGAATTCAATACCCTTCAGAGGAGGACAAAAAATGAATATCGATATCATAGATGAATTAAATGTATTAACAGATGAACAAACAGATTTACTTACAAATGTGTTACAATATGTAGCTCAAGGTGAAGCGATTTCGGACTTAGCCGAATTATCACTTACAATTGTGAATAACAATGAAATACAACAATTAAATAAAAACTATCGTGATAAGGATGTACCAACAGATGTCTTATCCTTTCCATTAGATGAAGATTGGATTCCAGTTGAAGGGATGCCACAAATGTTAGGGGATATTATTATCTCTTACGAAAAAGTCGACGAACAAAAAAATCAATTTGGACATGCATATGAAAGAGAACTTTGTTTTTTAGCTGTTCATGGTTTGCTCCACTTAATTGGTTATACTCATAACGATGAAATTGAGGAGAAGCAAATGTTTGCTAAACAAGAGCACTATTTGCAAAAGTTCGGTCTTGAAAGATAAAAAAGGCTGGATTGGTTTTTCATATGCATTCAATGGAATAAAAACAGTCATTTTAACAGAAAGAAATTTTCAAATACATCTAGTATGTATGTTCCTTGTCCTTGGAATTGGTTTTTTATTGAACATTAATCGATATGAATGGTTAATTTTATTGCTTGTCATTAGTCTTGTACTTATAACAGAAATGATTAATTCAGCGATTGAGCGTCTGATCGATTATTTAAAACCAGAGATTCATCCAGAAGCAAAGTTAATAAAAGATATAGCGGCGGGAGCAGTGTTAGTATCAGCAATATTCGCTGTTATCATAGGAATTATTATATTTTTACCATATTTATGGAGGTAACAACATTGGGAGATCATTTTAAATCAGGTTTTGTATCATTAATAGGACGCCCGAATGTCGGGAAGTCAACATTAATAAATCATTTAATTGGGGAAAAAGTATCAATTGTTTCCGATAAAATTCAAACAACTCGTCAGACGATACATGGTGTATTAACAAGTGACGATATGCAAGTTGTATTCATTGATACACCCGGCGTTCACAAGCCGAAACACCAATTAGGAAATTACATGGTTGATGTATCCTTAAACACATTGAAAGAGGTAGACTTAGTTTTGTTTATGGTCAATGCTGATGAAGGATATGGTGGTGGAGATGAGTATATTATTGAACGATTAAACATGGTAAAAACACCGAAGTTTTTAATTATAAATAAAGTAGATTTAATTAATCCGGACAATATTTTACCCTTAATTGCTCAATATAAAGATAAGTGTGATTTTGATGAAGTCATTCCTGTCTCTGCTTTAAATGGAAATAATTTAGAACAATTAATGGCCTTAATTAAAGAAAAAATCCCAGTTGGTCCTCAATATTATGGTGAAGACCAATTAACCAATCGATCAGAGCGATTTTTCATGGGTGAAATTATCCGAGAGAAAATATTACATTATACGAAGGAAGAGGTCCCTCATTCTGTTAATGTTCTCATTGATTCTAAACAGAAAAATGAAAAAGGACAACTTCATATTCAAGCAACCATTATAACAGAGCGTGACTCACAAAAAGGAATTATCATCGGAAAGCGTGGTAGTATGCTCAAACAAATCGGACAAGCTGCCCGATTAGAAATGGAAGAAATTTTTGGAGAAAAGATCTATTTAGAAGTTTGGGTAAAAGTCCAAAAGGATTGGCGAAATAAACGATCCCTCTTAAATGAATACGGATTTACTGAAGATCATTAATTGGAAAAAATTATAAGTCATGAATTAAACTATATTGCTTACACTATAATTAAATATAAAACTGATTAGAAAGGAATGTACATAGTGAAACGTAGAATATGGTATGTTTTTTCACGAACGGGTGATGTACATGTATATTTAATGTTAAAGCAAGTAGAGAAAATAAATGATCGTCTTGAGAAGGCTTTAAAGCAAAAAACTAGCCACATAAAACAAAGATAAACTGCATATGAGGTGGGAATATGCTAGAAAGAATGGAAGGTATTGTTTTACGGTCGCAAAATTATGGTGAAACACATAAAATTATAACCTTGTTTACGAAAGAAAGAGGCCTCATAAGTGCGATTTGTAGAGGTGCTAATAAAGGTAAAAGTCGCTTAAGTGCTATTTCACAACCATTTATACATGGTCAGTTTTTAATTTACGTATCAAAAGGTTTAAGTACCGTGCAGCAAGGTGAAATTGTACATTCTTTTCGTTCAATCCGTGAAGACATTGTTAAAACTGCATATGCTGCTTACTTAGCGGAATTCACACATCGGACACTTGAAGAAAAGAAGCGTATTTTATACTTATATAATGAATTACTGCAAACTTTTCATTGGATTAATGAGCATGATGAATATGCTATACCAGTAATCATGTTTGAATTAAAACTATTTCAATATGGTGGCTATAGCCCTGTTTTGAAAATGTGTGTTAATTGCTCAACGGAAAATAACTTAACTCACTTTTCGATCAGAGAAGGCGGTGTGCTATGTTCAACTTGCTGGCATATGGATGATAACAGTGTTTTATTAAATTCGAAATTGATTTATATTTTGCAAGTCTTATCCGAAGCTAAGTTAGAACAAGTAGGTCAAATAAATATGAAAGCATCTAATATTCAATTGCTTCAAAAAATAATGGATGAATATTATGACTCCTATGGAGGAGCTTACTTAAAATCCAAACGTTTTTTATCACAAATAGACCATCTGATGTGAACAAATTGACATTTTAGTACTTTGTTTGTATGATAATGTATAGTTGAAAAATGTATTATGCTATGATTGGGAAGAGTACTTACATTTTTATTTTAAAGCGAATCTAGAATAGTGTGAGCTAGATAAATATATGTAGTGAAAGGCACCCATGAGCATATCGTAATAAAAGTGACTTTTTCAAATTTGAAAAAGTAAGTAGGGTGGAACCGCGGATGATATACCGTCCCTATGTCTTATTATTTAAGACATAGGGACGGTTTTTAATTTTAAGGAGGATGAAGATGAATATTCAAAATATGATATTAACCTTACAACAATTTTGGTCAGATCAAAACTGTATCTTAATGCAAGCTTACGATACAGAAAAAGGAGCAGGAACGATGTCGCCAATGACCTTGCTACGCAGCTTAGGACCAGAACCTTGGAATGTAGCTTATGTTGAACCATCAAGACGACCTGATGATGGACGGTATGGAGAAAACCCCAATAGACTCTACCAGCATCATCAATTTCAAGTCATTATGAAACCCTCACCTGACAATATACAAGACTTATATTTACAATCATTAGAGCGCCTAGGGATTGATCCTAAAAAGCATGATATTCGCTTTGTTGAAGATAATTGGGAAAACCCAACTTTAGGTGCAGCGGGATTAGGTTGGGAAGTATGGCTAGACGGAATGGAAATCACTCAATTTACTTATTTTCAACAAATAGGTGGTTTAGAAGCAAGCCCTGTGTCAGTTGAGTTAACATATGGTATTGAGCGTCTAGCATCTTACATTCAAGATAAGGAAAATGTATTTGATCTCGAGTGGAATGACGGGGTTACAGTAGGTGATATTTTCTATCAACCTGAATATGAGCATTCGAAATACACTTTTGAGACATCTGATGTCGATATGTTGTTCAATAATTTTGTAGCTTTTGAGAAAGAAGCTAAAGCTTGTATTGATAATGATTTAATTTTTCCAGCTTATGATTATGTGTTGAAATGCTCACATACTTTCAATTTATTGGATGCGAGAGGCATTATTTCGGTAACAGAAAGAACAAGGTACATTGGACGAATTAGAAAATTAGCTCGGCAAATAGCCAAAGCCTATGTTGCGGAAAGAGAGAAGTTAGGCTTTCCAATGTTAAAGGAGGAAGTGATGAACCATGAATAATGTTTTATTTGAAATAGGAGTCGAAGAATTGCCGTCACGCTTTATTCCAAGTGCTAAACAACAATTAAAAAACAAAACTGAATCATGGCTAAAGGATGCTCGTATTCATTATGACCGTGTAGAAGTTTTTGCAACACCGAGACGTTTAGCAATCATCATTCATGATATTCATGATAAGCAAGCTGATTTTGAAGAAGAGGTACGCGGACCGAAGGTTGACATAGCAAAAGATGCTGATGGGAATTGGTCTAAAGCTGCTATTGGTTTCACACGAGGGCAAGGGCTAACAGTTGATGATATTTATATTAAAGAAGAGAAAGATATTCCATATGTTTATGTGACTAAACGATTAGAAGCAGAATCAACAGAAACTATTTTGCCACAATTTAAAGAGATCATTGAAGGTTTATCGTTTCCACAAACAATGCGTTGGGGAACATTAAAAGATCGCTTTGCACGTCCCATTCGTTGGATTGTAGCTTTATATAATTCAAATGTTGTTTCTTTTCAAGTGGCAAAGGTTCAATCAGATAGACTGACACAAGGCCATCGATTTTTAGGCAGTGAAGTTTCCTTAGTACATGCAAATGATTATGTCGAAGCCTTGAAAGAACAATATGTTATTGTGAAAGATGATGAACGCCAGCAAATGATTGTAGACCAAATTAAACAACTGGAAGAAAAACATCATTTTCATGTCGTTGTCGAAGGTGACTTGTTGGAAGAGGTCAATTACCTAGTAGAATATCCAACTGCTTTTACAGGACAATTTGAAGCTAAGTATTTAGATTTACCAAAAGAAGTACTCGTTACGTCAATGAAAGAACATCAACGCTATTTCCCAGTCGAAAATAAGGAAGAAGAATTATTATCCTATTTTGTAAGTGTTAGAAATGGCGATCAAAATCATATTGATAATGTAATTCGTGGAAATGAGAAGGTATTAAAAGCTCGTTTAGCAGATGGACAATTTTTCTATGAAGAGGATCGTAAAGGAAGCATTGATGAATTTGTTAATAAATTAAAGAATATTGTTTTCCAAGAAGATGTTGGTACTGTTTATGAAAAAATGGAAAATACTCGAAAGATTGCTAACTATATTGCAAAAAAGTTACAAGTTCAGGAAGATGTCATGGCAGATGTTGATCGTGCAGCAGCTATTTATAAGTTCGACCTTGTTACTAATATGGTTAATGAATTTACAGAGCTACAAGGTATTATTGGCGAATATTATGCTCTTTATTTTGGGGAGACGGAAGAAGTCGCTCAAGCAATTAGAGAACAATATTACCCAACTTCTGCTAATGGACAATTGCCTTTATCAACGGTCGGGAGTATCTTAAGTGTAGCAGATAAACTAGATACGATTGTTGCCTGTATTTCGGTTGGTTTAGTCCCAACAGGTTCACAAGATCCATATGCACTAAGAAGACAAGCAATAGGCTTGCTTCGCATTATGACAAATGAAAAATGGGATCTTTCCTTTAAGGACTTATTGACATATGCCTTTGATATATACGGAGTAGACAAGACTGATGTTCGTGAAATGATAGAAATGTTTATGAAGGAACGTGGATTATATATCTTATCGCAAGCAAACATTGATAAAGATATTAGTGAAGCAATACTACAAAACCGTATTGATGTGATGTATACGTCAATAAACAAAGCAAAATTACTTGGTGAAAAGAAACAAGATGAATCATTTAAAGAGAATGTTGAAGCATTTATTCGAGTGTTAAACATAGGGAAAAAGCATAACTTGCTAGAAGTGAATGAACAATTATTTGAAACAGATTCAGAAAAGAGCTTATATGAGGCATTTCAAGAATTAAAGAAAAAATTACACGACAAAAACTTATCTGAAGATGAAAATTTATCATTACTTGAAACACTTGCTCAACCAATACATCAATTTTTTGAAAATAATATGGTTATGGCAGAAGATAAAGCCATTAAAAATAATCGACTAGCACTTTTACACAATATATCGAATGAACTCCAAAACTTTGCTGACTTTACTTTAGTTGAATGGAAGAAATAAAAAGCTAGTAGAGGTAATCACCTCTACTAGCTCATGTTACTATATCTTTTTTATAGTTCATGTTTTATAATAGGAGAAGGAATGAACGGATTTATATATGAGGTGGTGAAAAAGTGGAACTAACTGAACGACAAGAAAAAATGTTGAAAATCGTCAAAGAAAATGAACCAATTACAGGAGAACAAATTGCAGAAAAATTAAGCTTGTCCCGTGCAACTTTACGTCCAGATCTAGCTATCTTAACGATGGTTGGTTACCTAGATGCAAGACCGCGAGTTGGATATTTTTACACTGGGAAAACCGGGTCAGAATTGCTAACTGAAAAAATGAAACAATATAGAGTTAAGCAATTTAAGTCAGTTCCAGTTGTTGTTAAAGAAGATGCATCTGTTTATGAAGCGATTTCTACGATGTTTTTAGGTGATGTCGGTACCTTATTTGTTATTGATAATCATAATTGTTTAACAGGTGTCTTATCGAGGAAAGATCTACTACGAGCTAGTATTGGTAATCAAGATTTACATCAATTACCTGTCCATATCATTATGACGAGAATGCCGAATATTACAGTATGTCAAAAAGATGATTTACTCATAGAAGCGGCAAAAAAGTTAATTGATAAGCAAATAGATGGTTTACCAGTCGTAAAAGAAACTGAACAAGGGTTGCAAGTAATAGGTAGAATTACAAAGACAACTATTACAAGAGCTTTTGTTGAATTACTTTTAAATGAACAAATATAAAGGAATGGTGATTATGTCGAACAATCCTTCAATTTATGTTTTATCAGACTCAATTGGTGAAACAGCTGAACTTGTGATGAAAGCTGGTCTAAGTCAATATACAAATGGAGACTACTCAATCCAGCGAGTCCCTTACGTAGAAGATGAAGCTACGATAGAAGAATCGATTCAAATGGTAAAAGAAGAGAACGGTATTTTAGCATTTACATTGATTGAACCGGATTTAAGAGATTTTTTAAATAAACGTGCCAAGGAACTTAATGTTGAAGTGATTGATATTATGGGACCGATGATGGATGCATTAGAAAAAAAGTTTGATCGAAAACCGCGCTTAGAGCCAGGATTAGTATACAAATTAGACCAAGATTACTTTAAACGAATAGAAGCTATTGAATTTGCTGTTAAATATGATGACGGGAGAGACCCTCGTGGTATTGCACGTGCAGACATTGTTTTAGTAGGTGTATCACGTACATCGAAAACACCATTATCACAATACTTAGCTCATAAACGCTTAAAAGTTGCTAACGTACCATTGGTGCCTGAAGTAGATCCACCAGAGGAGTTATTTCATGTAGATAAGAATAAATGCATTGGTTTAGCTATTAGTCCTGAGAAGTTAAATGACATTCGAAAAGAACGTCTAAAAGCTTTAGGCTTAGGTGACCATGCAACATATGCTACATTAAAGCGCATTGATGAAGAGTTAACGTTTTTTAATAAGATTGTTGAAAGAATTGGCTGTGATGTTATCGATGTGTCAAATAAAGCAGTTGAAGAAACGGCAAATTTAATCATTCAAATGTATGAGCAAAATATAGGCAAAGAAGCTTAAACAATGGCTTTTTCTGCTTAAATCGTCTATAATTATCTTTTGGGTTTACAATGTAATGAAAACGGTAATGGATAAATAGGATTGATGTATAACTTTAAATACCTTCTTACTTTGTTAGGAAGGTCATTTTTTTACATGAGTTAAAAAAATGTCGAAACATAAAGGAGATTTATACATTAATCTCGAATGATATATAAGGTGAATAAAATGGGTGAAGGTGATCTCTAATGACAACAATTTCTAAAGAACTCATAAACAAGATTCGTCAAGATAACGATATTGTAGAAATCATTGGAGAATATGTACAACTTGAGCGTAAAGGAAGAAATTATTTTGGACTTTGTCCTTTCCACGAGGAGAACTCACCTTCTTTTTCTGTTACAAGTGATAAGCAAATATTTCATTGCTTTGGATGTGGTGAAGGTGGAAGTGTCTATGACTTTCTTATGCTAAAAGAAGGTTTTTCATTCATGGATGCTGTTAAGTATTTAGCTGAACGTGTGAATGTTGAATTACCACGTCTTAAACAAGAAGAAACTTCATTTACTAAAGAAGAAAAAGTCATCTTAGATGCCAATGAAAGTTTGACAAAATACTATCATTTTGTACTAAAGAATACAGAAGAGGGAAAAACAGCTCTCCAATATTTACAAGACCGTGGAATAAATGAGTCGACTATAAATGAAATGATGATTGGCTTTGCACCTGATGATAGTAAAGCAACAGTAAATTTTTTGCTTAATCAACAATTTCATGAACAAGAACTCATAAAAAACGGTATATTGACGCAAAGTAATCAGTATGTAAATGATCCTTTTAGAGGCCGAGTTATATTTCCAATTATGGATCATCTTGGACGTCCGATTGCATTTGGTGGTCGTTCGCTTGGGGAAGATAAACCAAAATATTTAAACAGTCCAGAAAATGCAATGTTTCAAAAAGGACGTTTATTATATCATTTCCATAAAAGTAAAAACTTTATACGTCAATCTGGACAAGCGATTGTATTTGAAGGATATATGGATGTCATAGCAGCACATCAAGCTAATATTAAAAATGTAGTTGCTACATTGGGAACCGCACTTTCAGATAGACAAGTACAAATGTTGAAGCGTTATACAAATGAAATAGTACTTTGTTATGATACAGATGATGCTGGTATGAATGGAATGTTACAAGCAGCAAATCTTATTCGTAAACACCATATGAATGTTAAGTTTGCAACGATGAGAAAAGGTGTCGACCCGGATGATTTTATTCAAGAACATGGTGGTAAAGCATTTTTAAGTCAAGTCATTGAACCAAGTGAGACTTATTTTAAGTTTGTAATGCGATATCACATAGAGCGAACAAACTTAAAAGTGGATAGTGAGAAAATTGCACTTATTGAACAATTAATTCGCGAATTAGCTAATGTTTCTAATGAAATTGAACGGGAAATCTACGCTAAAGAAATGGCGAGCACCTTTGATATATCTTTAGAAACACTTATGAATAAATTAATCCAATTAAAACCACAAGCAGTAAATCAATATAAAAAGGATAACGAGCGGCTGAACCGTAATACTATAAATACAAGTATTTCAGGCAGAAAGAAGAGGCGTTATCGTGCATTCGAGCGTGCGGAGCGATTGTTAATTAGTTATATGCTCCAAAATGAACATGTATATGATAGGGTACAAGCCGAAATAGGCAATAAATTTAACATTCCCTTACATCAAATTGTCATCACTCATTTATATGGTCATGTCGAAGCAAACAAAGGGAAAATTATTCTTGATGAATTTCTTGATAAATTAAGTTCTAAAGAAGAAAAGCAATTAATAACTGAGTTATCATTACAACAATTAAATGAAGATGTAACTGATGAAGAGATTACAGACTATATAAATGCGGTATATAAAGAATCAAATACAGACTCAAGATTGCGAAAGCTGAAAGCACAACTCAAAGAATATGAGCGGATTAATGATTATGAATCAGCCCGTGAAATAGCAATGGAAATTATTGCTTTAAATAAAAGCTTGAAAAGAATTAATTTATAACTTGTAGTCACCATCTATGGAGTTGTATAAGGAGGTATTGTTCATGGCAGAAAATAAAGCGCCTGAAACAATGGAGAATGAAAAATTAGAATTAGTAAAAGAGGAATTAGTAGAGGCAGGGAAAAAAGCAGGTACCTTACAATATGACGATGTTGCAGATAAATTGTCAGTATTTGAATTAGAACCTGATGAAATTGATGAGTTTTACGAGCACTTAGAAGAACAAGGAATAGAAATTATTGCAGTTGATGGACAAAGAAATAAACTTGGTGAAGATTTAGTCAGTGCTGATGAACTACGCGACTTAAGTCTGCCATTAGGTGTTAAAATTAATGACCCTGTCCGTATGTATTTAAAAGAAATTGGTCGTGTTGATTTATTAACAGCAGAAGAAGAAGTAAGTTTAGCTAAACGAATTATTGATGGAGACATTGAAGCGAGTAAACAGTTAGCTGAAGCAAACTTACGTCTAGTAGTAAGTATTGCTAAACGTTATGTCGGACGAGGTATGTTGTTTTTAGATTTAATTCAAGAAGGTAATATGGGATTAATTAAAGCAGTAGAAAAGTTCGACCATACTAAAGGATTCAAATTTAGTACTTATGCAACTTGGTGGATCAGGCAGGCAATCACGCGTGCTATTGCAGACCAAGCACGTACAATTCGTATTCCTGTTCATATGGTTGAAACAATTAACAAACTTATTAGAGTTCAACGTCAACTATTACAAGACTTAGGCCGTGAGCCAACACCAGAAGAAATTGGAAAAGAAATGGAATTAACTCCAGCAAAAGTAAGAGAAATTCAAAAGATTGCACAAGAGCCTGTTTCTTTAGAAACACCAATTGGTGAGGAAGATGATTCACATTTAGGAGACTTTATCGAGGACCAAGAAGCAATATCCCCATCTGATCACGCTGCTTACGAATTATTAAAAGAGCAATTGGAAGATGTTTTAGATACGTTAACAGATCGTGAAGAAAACGTATTAAGATTACGTTTTGGTTTAGATGATGGAAGAACACGTACACTTGAAGAAGTTGGAAAAGTGTTTGGCGTAACGCGAGAAAGAATTCGTCAAATTGAAGCAAAAGCACTTAGAAAATTACGTCATCCTAGTCGTAGTAAACGTTTGAAAGACTTTTTAGAATAAAGCATTTTGTATGACAATTTAAAAAGTTTATGACTTTACTTTAAATAATTTGTAATATCGAGTAAAATAAGATTAGTCATAGTAATTATTATATCAAGCACACAATATAGGAGGAAAAAGAGAAATGAAAAGAAATGTTCTTCCATTCGGAATCATTGCTATTGTTGGTATTTTTGCTGCAGTTATCGTATTTTACATTGGTGTAGACCAACGTAATGATATTGCATCAGGTGGAAATAACGATAATGGTAATGCAAACACTGAAGAAGTAACAAATGACCCGGAAGCAATTTTTGCAAACCAATGTGCTTCATGTCACGGGGATGATTTATCAGGTGGTGCTGGACCAGATTTAACAGCTGTTGGAAGCTCTTTATCAGCAGATGACATTAAAGATGTTATTGATAATGGTCAAGGAACAATGCCAGGTGGACTTGTTCAAGGTGAAGAAGCTGAGCTGTTAGCAGAATGGTTAAGTGAGAAAAAATAAATATTGTTTGACGAAAATAAGCTTTCTGCAATATTGCAGAAAGCTTTTCGCCATTCATGAATAAAATTAAGGTGAATATGATGGAAAATGAAGTATTAATTTCAAATCGATTAAAACAAGTTGGAAAGTATGTTGCAAGAGGAACATTTTTAGCGGATATTGGATCAGATCATGCTTATTTACCGGTATACTTATGTAAAAATGATCCATCTCTCCGGGCGATTGCAGGGGAAGTAAGTCTTGGTCCATTGAAAAATGCTCAGCAAAACATTGAAAGACATCATTTATCAAAGCGTATAGAAGCAAAGCTTGGAAATGGATTAGATGTGGTTGATGAAAGAATTGATGAAGTGACTATTTGCGGAATGGGCGGTTCATTAATAGCGACAATATTAGAAAATGGACAAGATAAACTAAAATATGTTCATAAAATAATTGCCCAACCAAACAATCAAGAGAAACTCGTTCGAAAAAAGTTATTAGAACTAGGCTTTAACTTATCCGATGAAATGATAATGGAAGAAAATGGTCATATTTATGAAATAATAATCGCAACACGAAATGATGAATCTTGTTATAATAGACATATAAATCAAGAAATACAACATGTATTTGGACCTAAACTTATGCAGGAGCAAACAGAAACGTTTAAAAAGAAGTGGCATCTAGAGAAAAAAGCGTATAAACGAATTTTAAAACAATTAGCAAATGCTAAGCATGAACAAACAGATAAAATAAAGGAAATAAATGAAATGCTAAAACAAATTGAGGAGGTTGTTCAATTTGACGAAACATAAAGATATATTTAAACAATTGGAAGATTTGGTTCCTTTATCACTTGCTTATGATTGGGATAATGTTGGTTTGCAAGTAGGTAATAAGCATGATAAAACAAGAAATGTTCTTGTTACTTTAGATGTTGTTGAAAGAGTTGTTGACGAAGCCATTGAAAAGGATTGTAATCTTATTATCGCACACCATCCACTATTATTTGCTCCTCTAAAAGAACTGGACTTAAGTAGTCCAAAAGGGCAGGTCATTCATAAGTTAATCAAACATAATATTACAGTTTATGCATCACATACTAATTTAGATATAGCGAGTGGTGGCGTAAATGATATGTTAGCAGACCAGTTACAACTAAAAGAAACAAAACCATTAATTAAAACGTATAGTGAACAACTATTTAAATTAATTGTCTTTGTACCAACTAAATACAGTCATCAACTTTTAGAAGCACTAGGGGATGCAGGTGCAGGTCATATTGGTTTATACAGCTATTGCGGCTTTTTAAGTGAAGGACAGGGTACATTTAAACCTTTAGATGGAGCAGATCCTCATGTAGGCAAAATTAACGAGCAACATTATGAAGAAGAAAATAAATTAGAAGTAATTGTGAGTGAACACCGTATTAGTCAAGTGCTAGAAGCTATGAAAACATATCATCCATATGAAGAAGTCGCTTACGATTTGATTAAATTAGAAAATAATGGTGACAACTTAGGTTTGGGTAAAATAGGAAAATTAAAAGAACCCACAACTTTACATGCACTTTGTGATAAAATAAAAGATAGACTTCAAGTGAGTCATGTTAGGATTACAGGTGAAACTGAAAAAGAAATTAATAAAGTTGCCGTATTAGGTGGCTCAGGGGAAAAATTTACACAAGCTGCCTTACATGCTGGTGCAGATGTTTATATAACAGGTGATATGACATTTCATGCAGCACAAGATGCAGAAGAAGCAGGATTAACAGTTATTGATGCAGGGCATATTATCGAAAAGATAATGATTAATGGCATAACCCAATATTTATCTAGTCAATTTGAAAAGATAAATGTCATTGGTTCAAAGATCAATACAGATCCATTCAAATATTATTAAAAGGGATTTGATTATATATGACATTTAAACAATTAAATTTAAATGAGGATATATTGAAGGTTGTTGAATCTTTGTACTTTAAGCAACCAACAACTATTCAAAAGAAAGCAATACCAGCAATATTAAAAGGACAAAGTGTCATGGGACACTCACAAACAGGTTCAGGAAAAACACATGCTTATTTACTTCCGACCCTCAATGCTTTAGATGAAACAAAAAATGAAGTGCAAATCGTCATAACGGCTCCAACAAGAGAATTAGCCATTCAAATTATGGAAGAAATCAAAGCGATAACAAAAATATTAAATAAAGAAAACAAATGGGTTTCAAGATTAATTGTTGGAGGAATGGACCGCCCAAGAATGATTAAACAATTAGAACAAGCCCCACATATTGTTGTAGGGACGCCAGGGCGTATTTTGGACATGATAGATGAGGGAGTTCTATCTATTTATCATGCTAAAAGTTTTATTATAGATGAAGCTGATCTAATGTTAGATATGCATTTTGTAGATGCAATCGATAAACTACTTGTGCGTACACATAAAAATGTACAAATACTTGTATTTTCCGCAACCTATTCTACCCATTTACAACATTTTATAAAAAAATATTTATCTAAACCATTTTATATTAAAATCGAAAATGGATTATCACCTGAGCAGTTAACACATCGACTTATTCATAAGAAGCATCGATCAGACGATGAATTAATCGCTCAGTTATCAACACTTATCCAGCCATATGTAGCTATATTATTTGTAAACAGTAAAGAAAAAGCAGATGAATTAGCAAAGCAGTTAAAAAAACATCAGTTAAAAGTGGGCGTCCTACATGGTGGTTTATCAAGTCGCGAACGGACGCGAGTTGTTAAAAGTATTAATAATTTAGAGTATGAATATATTGTTGCAACTGACTTAGCTTCAAGAGGAATTGATATTAAAGGGACGAGTCACGTTATAAATGTGGAGATGCCTAAAGAGATAGATTATTACGTACACCGAGTAGGCAGAACAGCTCGAGCTGGCGGGTCAGGAATCGCAATTAGTTTTTATACGGATGACGATATTGGTCTCATTGAATTATTAGAAAAAAATAATATTGTCTTCGAATATTACGATATAAAAAACAATGATTGGAAAGAAGTAAAACGATATGACTATCGACAAAAACGTCAATCATTCGTTACAGACGTAGATAAAGAGGCTTGGCGTCAAGTTAGAAAAAATAAAAAAGTAAAGCCAGGTTATAAAAAGAAAATGAAGCGGGAACAAGAACAAATTAAACGACGTTTATTAGAACAGAAAAATCGTCGTAAACGTAAGTAATAGGGGGATAAGAGTGGTTAAATTAGGTTGTCATGTTTCAATGAGTGGTAAGAAAATGTTATTAGGATCGAGTGAAGATGCCTTTAGTTACGGTGCAAATACATTTATGATCTATACAGGTGCTCCGCAAAATACACGCCGTAAGCCGATTGAAGAATTAAATATCGAAGCAGGCTTACAACATATGAAAGATCATCAAATGGCTGATGTTGTTGTACACGCTCCTTACATTATTAATATAGCTAATACAACGAAACCGGCAACATTTGAATTAGGGGTAGATTTTTTACAAACTGAGATTGAACGAACAGCAGCTTTACATGTAGACCAAATTGTTCTACATCCAGGAGCACATGTTGGAGCTGGTGTTGATGCAGGTATTAGTAAAATAATTGAAGGCTTAAATGAAGTGCTATCACATAAAGCTAATGTTCAAATTGCCTTAGAAACGATGGCAGGTAAAGGAACAGAAATTGGTCGTTCTTTTGATGAACTAGCGAGAATTATTGATGGAGTGACACATAACGAGCGTTTGTCTGTTTGTTTTGATACTTGTCACGTTCATGATGCAGGTTATAATATAAAAGAAGATTTAGATGGTGTATTAACTGAATTTGACAAAACAATTGGCTTAGACCGAATTAAAGTCGTTCATGTTAATGATAGTAAAAATGAACGCGGTGCTGGAAAAGATAGACACGAGAATATTGGTTTCGGACATATCGGTTTTGAACCTTTACATGAGATAATCTTTCATGATGTGTTTAAAGAAATTCCAAAAATATTAGAGACACCATTTGTTGGTGAAGATAAGAAAAATAAACGTCCACCTTATAAACATGAAATTGAAATGATTAAATCTGGACAATTTAATCCACAGTTAAAAGAAATAATTATGGCTTAATCGCATTTTCCATTCTACACATTCAATTACAACTAAACATAAGACCGAGCAAATTATCGTGAAGCTTGGTCTTTCTTTACAATTTACAATAATTTTACATAACTTTTACAAAGCTTTAACGCTATTAGATGGTAAGTCATAGTATAATAAATGTGCGTTTGCTTTGCTAAAGGAGAGGAGATGAAACATTCCGATGAATACATTGTTTTCATACGACTGGATAGGTTTATTTATCGTAGGGATCGGCACACTATTTTTAATCGGAGAAATATTAGTCAAAGCACGTGGCATATTTGCAGTTATTGGAATTGTTGCGATCATTCTATACTTCCAACATTACTTAACAGATCCATTAGTCTTAGCTACGATGCTCATCATTTATTTCGTAGGGATTTGTTTCATACTCATTGATGGTAAAATCATCAATGATGGTACCTTAGGAACTGTTGGTTTAGTAGGTATGATTTTATCAGTAGCTATAACAGCCCCAAATTTAACGGCTGGCTTATATGCAATTATTGGTTTAGTACTTGGTACAGTTGGAGCATTTATGCTTTTAAAAATAAAGGTATTACCAAAACGTAATGTGTGGGATAAAATGGCACTAAAAGATCGACTAACAACAGAAATTGGCTATACATCATTGAATCAGGAGTATAATTTATTAGTGAATAAAGAGGGGATTACACTTACTGATTTAAGACCTATAGGAACAGTAATGATTGAAGGTAAAGAATATAGTGGTGTTTCAAATGGTCACTGGATTCCAAAAGATTCAAAGGTGATTGTTAAGGAAGTCGATGGTGTTAAAATTTTAGTTGATAAAATTGATGATTAATTAAGATTTAAAGTAGAAGGGAAATAGCGCGTGTGGATAACATTGATATTCAATTAGTTATTTTTGAGTTTTTAGGTGGTTTAGGTTTATTTTTATTAGGAATTAAATTTATGGGCGATGGACTACAAAAGTCAGCGGGGGATCGGCTTAGAACAATATTAGACCGTCTAACTAGTAACCCGTTTTTAGGTGTATTAGCAGGTATCTCTGTTACTGTATTGATCCAAAGTAGTTCAGGGACGACAGTTTTGACCGTTGCTTTAGTTAACGCTGGTTTCTTAACATTGAGACAAGCTATTGGAGTTATTATGGGTGCCAATATTGGAACGACTGTCACTGCTTTTATTATTGGGTTAAACTTAGGTGATTATGCTTTACCAATTATGGCAGTAGGAGCCTTTTTACTCTTTTTCTTTAGTAATCAAAGGGTACAAATAATTGGTCAAACGATTTTTGGATTTGGATCTTTATTTTTTGGTTTAGGGTTAATGAGTAGTGGAATGGGACCTTTGAGAAGTTTAGACGTATTCCACGAGTTAACATTGAGTATGTCAGAAAATCCGATACTTGGTGTTTTAGTCGGAACAATCTTTACGTTAATTGTTCAAAGTTCTAGTGCTACTATTGGTATTTTACAAGGGTTATATTCTGAAGGTGCAATCGAATTAACAGCAGCCTTACCGGTATTGTTTGGAGATAATATTGGAACAACAATTACAGCTATTTTAGCTGCTTTATCGGCAAGTGTTGCTGCAAGAAGAGCAGCAGCAGCACATGTATTTTTCAACATTATAGGAACGATTGTCTTTTTAATACTATTAGTACCATTCCAAGCTTATGTTGTTTATTTACAAGGACTTTTAAACTTGAATCCTGAAATGACAATCGCCTTTGCCCATGGGTCATTTAACGTAGCCAATACAGTTATTCAACTTCCATTTATCGGTGCATTAGCTTGGTTAATTACAAAGCTTGTACCTGGTGAAGATGTAACAATTGAATATAAAGCAAAACATCTAAATCCTTTATTTATTCAGCAATCTCCATCTGTTGCATTATCACAAGCAAAGTCTGAAGTAATCCGTATGGGAGAATATGCTGTTCATGGATTAGATGAAACGAGTTCTTTTGTGATGACGAGTCAAAAGAAACATGCTGAATTAGCTATTCAAGTTGAAGGAGCCCTTAATAATTTAGATAACGAAATAACAAATTACTTAATTAAAGTTTCGAACAATACATTATCTGAAGCAGATAGTTCTTTGCATACAACTTTATTAGATACAGTACGTGATATCGAACGAATTGGTGACCATTTCGAAAATATTATAGAATTAATTGAATATAAAATCTCTAATAAAATTCATTTAACAGAAGACGCTTTAGAAGAATTACATAAAATGTTCGACTTAACTATATTAACAGTTAGTGCATCAATTAAGTCATTAGAAAATTTAGATAAAGAAATCGCCATAGACGTTATTAATAAAGAAGATAAAATAGATAAAATGGAACGATCATTTAGAAAGCAACATATCATTAGAATGAATCAAGGTTTATGTAGTCCACAAGCAGGAATAGTTTTTGTAGATATAATAAGTAACTTAGAACGAATTGGTGATCATGCCATGAATATTGCTGAAGAAGTATTAAATGATCAAAATGAAAAGCAGAAACATTAAATTAATTGACTTATAAAAGGGAACATGATAAATTATTACTTGTCGCTTGAACAATGCGTTTTTGTAAAGAAATTATTTTAATAGACAAATGAATTAAAACATACTATAATAACTAAGGATGTTTCAGTTGAGAAACTAGAAACATCCTTTATATTCCACAGTAGCTCAGTGGTAGAGCAATCGGCTGTTAACCGATCGGTCGTAGGTTCGAACCCTACCTGTGGAGCCATGATAGCGGCGTAGCTCAGCCGGCGAGAGCGTTCGGTTCATACCCGAAAGGTCGTGGGTTCGATTCCCTCCGCCGCTACCATTATTTTAACTACATAAACTGGACCCATAGCTCAGCTGGTTAGAGCTATCGGCTCATAACCGATCGGTCGCAGGTTCGAATCCTGCTGGGTCCACCAGTTATTTATATCGGAGGAATACCCAAGTCTGGCTGAAGGGGTCGGTCTTGAAAACCGAAAGGGGTGTCAAAGCCCGCGGGGGTTCGAATCCCTCTTCCTCCTTTCTGGTTCAGTAGCTCAGTCGGTAGAGCAAAGGACTGAAAATCCTTGTGTCGGCGGTTCGATTCCGTCCTGAACCATCTCATTAAACTTACTTCTTAAATTAAGAAGTAAGTTTTTTATTTTCCAATGACTGGAAACGTTTTATTTGCATACATTTATAACGTTTGATAATCTTAAAGTGTAAGGAAATTATTATTTAAAGGAGAGGGATATATAATGGCAAAATTTGAATTACCTAACTTACCATATGAGTACGATGCGTTAGAACCAACTATCGACAAAGAAACGATGAACATTCACCATACAAAACATCATAACACTTATGTAACGAATTTAAACGGTGCATTAGAAGGACATGATGATCTCCAAAATAAATCAATTGAAGACTTAATTGCTGATTTAGATGCAGTACCAGAAGATATCCGTACAGCAGTAAGAAATAACGGTGGTGGACATGCAAACCACAGTTTATTCTGGACAATTCTTTCACCAAACGGTGGCGGAGAGCCAACAGGTGAATTAGCAGACAAAATTAATGCTAAATTCGGTAGCTTTGAAGCATTTAAAGAAGAATTCCAAAAAGCAGCTGCAACTCGCTTTGGATCTGGTTGGGCTTGGCTAGTCGTAAATAATGGTGAATTAGAAGTAACAAGTACACCGAACCAAGACTCACCAATCATGGAAGGTAAAACACCTATTCTTGGATTAGACGTTTGGGAGCATGCTTATTACTTAAACTACCAAAACCGTCGTCCTGATTATGCACAAGCATTCTGGAACATTGTAAACTGGGATGAAGTAACAAAGTTATATGAAGCAGCAAAATAAATAAATGGTTGAAGATGTCCGAATGTCTCGGACATCTTTTTTTATGCGTAAAACAATAATCTTTATGTTATAATTTATTAATGGACAAGAAAGTTCTCGGAGGATTTAAAATGAATAATAAGAAAAATAAAAAGAAAAAAGCATATATATCATTGCGCATAAATATATTATTTTTTATCGTTTTTTTAATCTTTGCCGGTTTAATATTGCAATTAGGCATTGTACAAATTTTACATGGTGAAGAATATCAAACAGAAGTAGATCGAAAGGTAGAGGATACAGCGAAAAGTTCTGTGCCTCGAGGGAAGATTTATGATCGAAAGCATTCTGTACTTATTGATAATAAAGTTATGTATGCTATTACATACACACCACCTAAACGTGTTCAGCCGGAAGATAAGTTGGAGTTGGCAGAGAAATTAGATGAGTATATGTCTGTGAGTAAAAAAGATATTAAACGAATAACTGATCGAAATTTACGTGAATATTATTATTTAAAACATACGGAAGAAATAATAGAAAGATTGTCAGATGAAGAAATTGAAGAATTAGATAATAATGAACAATATAAATTAGCATTAGAAAGAATCGAAGATGATGAACTTGATTCAATTACTGAAGATGAGAAAAGAGTTATTGCGATTAAACGAGAATTAGATAAAGCTTATGCACTGACACCCCAAATTATAAAAAATGAAGATGTAACACCTGAAGAATATGCTCGTATTGCGGAAAATCTGTCGGAATTACCAGGTATCAGTGTCAGTACGGATTGGGAAAGAGAAAATAAATATGATAATTTGTTAAGTTCGATTGTCGGTGGTGTAACATCTCAGGAACAAGGAATTCCAGCGGAAGGTGAAGAGGAATATTTATTAAAAGGCTATAACCGAAATGATCGAGTTGGTCGAAATGGATTAGAGCAGTTTTATGAAGATGTTTTACGTGGGCGAAAAGAAGAGATTAAATATACGACTACGAAAAAAGGTGAAGTGATTGACTCGGAAATTGTTGTGCCAGGTGAGCGTGGTAAAGATTTAGTATTAGCGATAGATTTAGATTATCAACAAAAAGTAGATGAGATCGTTCGTGATGCATTGAAAAAGGAAGTCGGTTCATCGAATCGCTTTTTACAAGATGCGATGGCTGTCGTGATGAATCCTAAAACAGGTGAAATATTAGCCTTAAGTGGTCAACATTATAATAAAGAGAAGAATGAATATGAAGATGCACCATATAAAGCTTTATATGATGTTACAGAGCCAGGTTCATCCATTAAGGGAGCAACAGTATTAACTGGGTTTAATGAGGGAGTCATCTCTCCAGGACAAGGCTTCTACGATGCACCAATTAAAATGCGTGCGAGTAATCCAATGCGTTCTTTAAGTACAACAATTGGATATGCTGACGATGTAAAAGCGCTCCAACGTTCTTCAAATATATATATGTTTTATATTGCATTAAGATTGATGGGGGATTATCGTTACCCATTCCCAACAGATGGTGTCCCACCATTTAACTTAGATGGCTTACAAGCAATGCGAAATAACTTTGGACAATTTGGCTTAGGGAGCTCTACAGGAATTGACTTTCCATCTGAGAGTACTGGACAGAAATCTAAACCAGAAAACCCAGCTAACATTCTCTTCAATGCGATAGGACAATATGATACATATACAACATTACAGTTAGCTCAATATGTATCGACGATTGCAAATGACGGAAGAAGGGTTAAGCCTAAACTCGTAAATGAAATACGTTATCCATCATCAGATGACGAGTTAGGTGGGGTTTATAGGCATAATGATACAGAGATACTCAATAATTTAGAAGTTGATGAAAATGGATTAAAACGGGTACAAGAAGGTTTTTGGAAAGTATTTAACGAACCAGGTGGTACGGGATATTCATACTGGGCAGGTAAAGAATATAAGCCTGCTGGAAAAACAGGAACAGCTGAGACAAAAGTATTTGTTGATGGGCAAGGTTATGATACAAATAATTTAACTTTAGTTGGTTATGCCCCGTACGATGATCCTGAGGTTGCATTTGCTGTCTTAGTCCCTAATGTAACGAATAACACAAGTAGGCCACCAATCAACCATGCGATTGGTTTAGGCATAATGGATGCTTATTTTAAAGGGAAAGATGAAAATGCAGAAAAACCAGAATAAAAATACCGCTATAAGAATATATTCTTATAGCGGTATTTTTTAATTACCTGGGAATGTTGTAATCACTTCAGCTAATTCTTTATGCGACATGTCACTTGTTACTTCAAACGTTCCAATTTGAATTTTTGAACTATATCCATTGTCTTCTAGATATTTTGCGAACTTATCACGGTCATCGATAATCTTATTATCGTAAAGAATATCAGCTATCTCTTGTGAAACGATTCCAGTTTCTGTTTTAAATGTATGTTTGATGACATCTTCATTGTCATTATTGTTGTTATTATTCTCGTTGTTTTCTTTATTGTCTTTTTTATCTTTGTTCTTATCTTTGTCTTTCTTATCTTTAGAGTTATCTTTTTTTGGTTTATCCTTTTTCTTTGAGCTATCATCTGATTCGTCATTATTCTCTTTTTGTTCTTCTTTATAAAAACTAAAAGAAACATATTCTGATTCTGAAATGACACGATAACCTTCGTCTTCAATCGAGCTTATTAATTCATCAGTTGTTAAGTCTTCGATATTAGATGAATTATTTTCAAATAAAAAGAAATAACCAAACATTAAAAGTGAAGCTACAAATAATCCTAAAGCAAAAGACCGAATTGCAGTTTTCATCGCTTTTCAATCTCCTATCTCAATTTAGTTTGACACAATCTTCTGTATGTCGCTTGATAATATGCCAGTTTTTCTTTCGATATCTTCTAGTGAAAACCCTTGCTCATGTAGATGTTTTACTTTTTGAATTAACAAAGGTTTATTTTCATAGTCAGTTGTTGCACTATTTGTTTGACTATCGTTTTCAATAGAATTTTTATCTTTAGGATCAGAATGAGAACTTACTACTTGTTGTTCTAACATTTGAATTTTACGTTTTAATTGATAAGCTTCTTGTGAAGTTGATACAGAAAGTTGTTCATATTGGTCTTCTAAGTCTTCGAGCTTGTCCGTCATCGAAAAAGAAGCTCCAAATAGAACGATTGATATAACTAATAGAGCGATAAATAATATTAACATCCCATCTTACCTCCAATCCATCTTATAGTATACTATGCTTTGTAGAATTTTAATATAGAAAAACGAAATTTGTAAAATAAATGAAACATTATTGATAGAATTTTAATATTTTGATATGATATGATAGGGTTAAGTAAATACCAAAAGATTCACATGTTTGGAGGGATATGAATGCGAGTTAACATTACTTTAGAGTGTACTGAAACTGGTGATAAAAACTATATTTCGAAGAAAAACAACCGAAACAATACAGAGCGTATCGAGTTAATGAAATACTCACCACGCTTAAGAAAGCACACATTACATCGTGAAGCAAAATAATGTTAAAAACTCTTATTCGAACGAATAGGAGTTTTTTTATCATATAGAAGAGGATGATAGGAATGAAAAAACAGCTAAGAAGGAATGTATTAAGTCATTTGGCTAATTTGAATGAACAAGACAAATTGTTTATTGAAGAAAAATTTTATCATACCTTATTTCAGACAGATATATGGAAAGAATCGAGCGTCATTGGAACAACCTATTCAACTGAAAATGAATGGAATACAAAACCCATTATTGAACGTGCATGGCAAGATGGGAAACAAATAGCTATCCCGAAATCAAATCTCCAGTCTAAAGAAATGAAATTTTATGAACTGAATCATTTTGATGACCTAATTGTAGGAGACTACAATATAAAAGAGCCGAAAAAGAATAATCAAATGATAGATAAAGAGATTATAGATTTATTGATTGTACCTGGAGTTGTATATAATTCATCAGGTTACCGAATTGGCTTTGGTGGTGGCTTCTATGACCGTTTTTTATCAAATTTTAGTGGAGAAACGGTGTCACTTGTTGCAAGTTTTCAAATAAATGAACTCTTACCAGTAGAAGAACATGACCTTCCAGTTAAATATTACATTACCGAAGAAAAAATAATGAAGATAACTCCTTAGAAATAAAATTTTCATTAAATTCATTAAATAATGTATTATTTATTGTAAATTTAAATCAGTAAGTTAGAATAATCATTTTTAAAGTAAGGTGAAAAGCATGGAAAATATGATTGATGTACGTCAATTGTTGAAGCGTTATAATAGTTTTATTTATACGGGAGATCGTAAACAAGACTTACATTTAATGTTAGATGAGCTAAAACACTTACATCATTATCAATTAATTTTAACGAAAGACTATCAGTCAGCTCTTCTCATTATTAAGAGAGAATTACGCCATTTAAATGTTTAAATGGGGTGATATTGGGTATATGAAGGTTTATGTATATGTTTAGGAGGATAAGTATGTTTAAACGAAGAGTCATTCCACTCTTTGTTCCTATTAGTTTATTATTTGGACTGAAATCATACATCGTGTATCGAGTATATTTTCAAATTGATATCGAAAATGTCATGCAACATATTATCTTATTTATAAATTCATTTATTGTTCCATTTATTTTCTTTGGATTAAGTGTATGGATTAAATCAGATAAAAAACGGTATGCATTTTTAAAATATAGTGCATTAATAGGGACCCTCGTTATATTTTCGAACATTGTCTTTTATCGTTCGTTTACAGACTTTATAACGATACCACAATTATTTCAAGTCAACAATGCGTCAGATCTATCGTCTAGTATTTTTTCATTAATAAAAATTTATGATATTTTCATTTTTTTAGACGTTTATATCATTTGGCGTCTTTGCCGAAAACATCGTCATCGGGACAAGCATATTGTTTATAATAAAAGACAAAAGTCTTTACTCTTAATTATATTTTTGCTTTTATTAAGCTTTAACTTTTTATTAGCTGAAATAGAAAGACCTCAATTACTCTCAAGAGGCTTTGATAGAGAGTATATCGTAAAAAACTTAGGTGTCTTTTATTTTCATATTTATGATGCTGCCTTACAAGCCAATATGCGGACACAAAAGATTGTAGCAGACGAAACGAATTTAGATGATATTAAACAATATATTGAAGAAGAAGTAAGAAGTGATGAAGCCTCAACTATGCATGGTGTAGCAAAGGGCCGCAATATATTTTTTATTTCGGCCGAGTCAATTCAAAGCTTTGTGATTAATAATACTTTACATGGCGAAGAGATTACACCATTTTTAAATGAGTTAGTTTCTGATAAAGACACCTATTACTTTGAAAACTTTTATCATCAAACTGGTCAAGGAAAAACATCAGATTCTGAATTCATAACTGAAAACTCATTATACCCATTACCTAGTGGTGCTGTGTTTTTTACACATGCACAAAACGAATATCATGCTTTTTCAGAAATGATTAAAGCAAAAGACTATTCATCATATGTTTTTCACGCAAATAATAATACTTTTTGGAATCGAAATCAAATGTATGAATCTTTTCAAGTAGATAAGTTTTATGACAAGGAATTTTATCAAATTAAGGAAGAAGATGAAATTGGTTGGGGTTTGAAGGATAAGTTGTTTTTTGATCAGACTTTACCATATTTCTCAGAATTAGATGAACCTTTCTTTGCAAAACTCATCACAATTACGAATCATTTTCCTTTTGACTTGGATGAAGAGGACCGAACATTGGAACCTTTTGAGTCAAATTCGAATACATTAAACAATTACTTTCCAACGGTTCGTTACACGGATGAAGCGATTGAACAATTTTTTACACAATTAAAAGATGCAGGTTTATATGAGGATTCAGTGATTGTGATTATGGGAGACCATGATGGCATCAGTGCAAATCATAATCGAGCAATGGCTCAATATTTAGATAAAGAAGAAATTACGCCTTATGATTATTTTGAACTACAAAAAGTTCCTTTCTACATTCACATACCAGGACATGGTGAAGGAAAGGTTGAGTCAAAATTAGCTGGACAAATTGATATTAAGCCAACCTTACTTCATATGCTCGGAATAGATACTTCAGATGATCTTTACTTTGGAAATGACTTATTTCATGAAAAGCGCAAACCATTTGTTGCCTTTAGAAATGGTAATTTCGTCACTGAAGATTTTATTTATGCAAATGGAATTTGTTATGATAAAGAAACTGAAGAAGTTTTAGCTGAAGACCATGAAACAAAAGAGGATAGTGGGCCATGTACAAGTTGGAAAGAGAAAGTAGAATTAGAACTTGAATATTCTGATCAAATTATATATGGAGACTTAATTCGCTTTTTAAATGCAGATTAACTGTTCACAGACACGTCATCATGAATCATTCATAATGACGTGTTTTTAAAAAGAAAATTGACTAGTATGATTCTAGATAAGTCTAGATACATACTAGTCAATTGACTAAAACTTAAGATTCACTTATAAAACACATTTAAAATATTATTGACAAATTCCTAAGTCTGTTATCCCACAAACGATTGTCATAAGCGAGAAAAATCCAAAACTTAAAGCTGCGATAGCAGAAAATCCAAGTGCGAAATAATTTTTAAACTTTAATTGTCTAAAAACAGAAACTACACATAAGATTGCTACGACTAATAGCATAATTGCTAAAACCATATTTATGCCATCCTCCTTATAAACATGATAAACTAAATATCAAAGATATTATATGTATGAATACCAATCTAATACAATTCTATAATAACTCTGCCTTTTTGTCGAGTTATACTATCATGAATTTAAAAAAGTTTATAAATTTAATGTGGAGGGGAAATAATTTGCAAGTTAAATCAATGTCATTAGGTCCTTTAGGAACAAACTGTTATATTGTCAGTCATGATCATGAAGCAATCATATTTGATCCAAGTGGTGAAGCAGAAAAGATAATCTCATATTTAGAGGATAATAATTTAAAACCGCTGGCTATTTTGCTTACACATGCTCATTTTGATCATATTGGTGCACTAGATGAAGTAAGGAAGCATTATGATATCGATGTTTACTTACATGAAGCAGAAGAAGGCTGGTTAGTAGATCCTGAATTAAATCGTTCAAGTTTATATTTTCCAGAATCTAATTGGATTAAAACAGAGCTTCCAGAAAAACAAGTAGACGAAGGAACTCTGTCAATAGGACCCTTTAAAATGGATGTAGTCCACACACCCGGTCATTCGCCTGGCAGTGTGACTTATATTTTTCATGAACAAGAGTTTATTGTGAGTGGAGATGTATTGTTTAGGTTAGGAATTGGTCGAACAGACCTTCCAGGAGGAAGCATTGAGCAACTGGCTAAGAGCATTGTTCATCACCTTTATTCATTACCAGATCAATTTAAAGTTTTCGCAGGCCATAATATTCAAACGACAATTGGAACAGAGAAGCATGAAAATCCTTATACAAGACAGTTTTATAAAGCATAAAGGAGTAAGAAGAGTATTCTTCTTACTTTTTTTATGGGGAAAAGAAGGATTTACGCTATGAGTGTCGTATATATATAATTACCCCACAATTTTATTATTAAATTGAGAGGATGAAAATATGGAGCAACTATCGACACACTATACCCATAAAGTGTTAAATCATGCATGTCAATTGCAAGCAACAGATATTCATTTTTATCCTAATGATGAAAAAGAAACTGTCAGTATATTTTATCGATTAAATGGCCAACGACAGTTTATTCGTGCTATTCATATGAAACTATATGAATCTATTTTAACTTACTTAAAGTTTTCAGCTAATATGGATATTGCCGAAACAAGAAAGCCACAAGATGGCATATTTACTACCATATTACAAGAAAACAGAAAGTATTCGTTTCGCCTTTCGACACTTCCTCTAAGCTTTATTGAAAGCTTATCTATTCGTATTATTCCCGAAGAAACTCACTATGATTTAAATCATTTAATGTTATTTCCATTTCAAGTCAATCAATTGAAAAAAAGTATTAATTCTTCAGGTGGTATGATCGTGTTCAGTGGACCAACAGGGTCAGGGAAATCCACTTTGATGTATGCTTTAATTGAATATTTAATTGAGCGTGAGCTTTACCAAGTCATTACGTTAGAAGATCCGATTGAACGCAGGTTGGATACTGTTTTACAAGTGGAAATTAATGAAAAAGCAGGTATTACATACCAAGCTGGTTTAAGGGCGGCTTTACGCCATGATCCTGATGTCTTATTAATCGGAGAAATCCGGGATGGAGAAACAGCAAAATATGCAATACGTGCAGCCTTAACAGGTCATATCGTCTTTACGACAGTCCACGCAAAAAATCCACTTGGAACGATTCGGCGCTTTTTAGAATTTGGTATTTCAAAAGTAGAGTTATTGCAAACATTAAGTGCTATTTGTACAACGGATTTACTTACGATTACTTATCAAGATATGATTCGTCGTGCAACGATTGTTGATTTAGTAGATGGCTATTTGTTAGAAAGTGCCATTGAGGGTGAAGTGCTTAAAAATCACCGTAATACAATTAACCATTTGAAAAAGAAGGCCTATGCGTATGGATTTATTGAAACGCTTGAAACAGAATAGTCAAAATAAGCCTATAAAGGAGCAAACACAACTCTTGTTTTTAAAGAGGTTGTTAAATCTGTTACAACATGGCTCTTCATTACTCATTGCTTTAGATGCTTTGACATACGAAGAAAAATTTGTTCCTATTGTAAACACACTTCAGGCAACATTGAAAACAGGTCAACCTTTAGACATTGCCTTTGAAAAAGCGCGATTTAATGAAGATATTATTACTTATTTATACTTTGTAAGATTAAGCTCTGACATTGAAAAAAGTTTATTAGAATGTATTCATGTTTTAGAAAGAAAATTATCTTATAAAGAAAAATTATTAAAAGTCATTAAATATCCTCTGTTTTTAATGTTCATATTCATTATTATATTGATCATTATTAAGCAGTTCATTATCCCATCCTTTAACATGTTGTTTACGGAAAGGAACAATCAGTTCAATGTACTTAATCATATTGATATGATCCTCAATATTCTATTTAATGGGTTATTGATTAGTAGTTTGATTCTTATTATTGGATTTATTATTTGGCTAAACCACCAAAAGCGCCAGTCTGTCGACTCACAAATTAAAGCAATCGAAAGAATACCTATATATAGAAAGTATAAAAAATATCAGCTCTCACTCTTATTTGCTAATCAATTTTCTACCTTCCTATCTTCTGGATTATCCATTAAACAAATATTGGATCATTTGAGTGTACAAGAGAAATTACCAATACTTGCTCATTATGCAACTATTATTTTAGAAGAGTTGAATAAGGGGGTAAAAATATCGATGACATTAGAACAATTACCTCTTTTAGACGAGCAATTAGTTGATGCATTTTCAAAAGAAAGTGAATCATTTATTGCCCATGCCTTGAATGGATATGTTATTTATATAACTGATAAATTATATGATGATGTGATGAAATGGATCCAAATCATCCAACCTTTATTTTTTACAGTAATTGCTTGTTTTGTAATTGTGATTTATTTAATTTTACTTTATCCAATGTTGCAATTTATTGAGAGTTTATAAGGAGGAAGACAATTGAAAAGTTTAAAAGGTCAAAAAGGATTTACATTAATTGAAATGTTAATTGTTATGCTAGTCATAACTATACTATTACTCTTAATCATTCCAAATATTACTAAACAAAGCAGTAGTTTAAGAGAAAAGGGGTGTGATGCACTCATAAAGACGGTTCAAACTCAAGTTGAAGCATATCAATTAGACCATGGCGAGAAGCCGAGTTCTTTGAATACACTACTATCAGAAGGGTATATTAATGACGATCAGTTAACTTGTGAAGGAGGCATAGAAATCGTATATAGTGATGAAACAGGTGAAGTGTCTAAAGGATCCTGATGAGGCCGGGTTTACTTTAGTTGAAATCTTATTAACCATGTTAATTATATCAAGTTTAGCTATCTTAATTTTACCGGCACTATATAAAACGAAGGAATCATTGCATATTCAAACTTTTTTAACTCAACTTGAATCAGATGTTCGATATGTTCAAATGAATAAATATAATCATTGGGAAGACTCTTTTTTATATTTTGGAAATGGAGAATATATTGTCCAAGGAAAGAAGGATCAACGTTATGAGAAAAGAGAATACCCAAAAGGTTTGCAAGTATATGCGTCAGATCGAACAATTCAATTTTCTAAAAAAGGAACGATTAAAAAGCCACAAACAGTAACATTACAGTTTGAGAATGAACGATATCAGTTAATATTTCCTTTTGGTAAAGGAAGATTTTATGTACAAAAATCGTAAAGGGATGACATTGGTCGAAGTCCTAGTGAGTACAGTATTGTTATGTACAGTTGTTTTTTTCATTCTCCCTATAATTAATTTTATTCATAGTGAAAGTAAATTAATGCATGAAAAGCGATTAATCTTAATAGAGTTGCATAATGCACTATTAGTAGAGGAGTTGGAACACTTGAGGCAGAAAAAGGCGTTGGACATTTATGAAGTAGATTATGGCCATTATGAAGAAGTATGTGCAAAGGTAAAAAACAAAAAGGGAAAAAGTGAAAATTTATGTTTCGTAACGAGAGTGGATTTACCTTATATGAACAATTAGTCGTTTTAACAACCGTTTTGTTTTTGTTACCGCTCATATCACTTATCTTACAGATGCTAGAACAACCTGATCAATCAAATGATATTCAAGTTTTTCAATCTGTTTTATTTATTCAGGATGAATTATTTTATGCAAATGAAGTAGATGTAAAAGATCATCTACTTCATTACAAAATAGAGGACCAAGATGTTACATTTAAACTAGTTAACCACCGACTTAGACGAATCGTAAATGGCGGAAATGAGGACTTTTTATTTGGAGTAGAATCATTCAAAGCCATTAAATTAAATGATACACTCTTAAAGATAGAGATATCCTTATTAAAGGAAGATAACGTATATGAAAAAGTTATATTTTATTAAAAATGAATCAGGTCATATTTTTCCACTAACTCTATTTGTAGCAACTATTGTCTTAGTAATATTATCTAGCTTATTAATTATTTATAAAAACGAACGTTATGAAACAAAACTTTTCGAAGAACAATTATATGTAAACTATTTATTATATGCCGTAAAAGAACAGGTTGCCCAGTTAGAAGATGAAAAACAAATCCAATTAAGAGATAAAAAGATTGTTTTCAATGATAGTGTTGCTTACTTTCACCAAGAAGAAGCAGGGCATATAATAATAAGGATCGAAACAGAAAAAATGAGTCAAAGCTATATACTGAAGGATTAAAATAAGGGTCGACTATCATTAATCTAGAAAATAAAAGTGGAGAAAACATAAGATTAATTTACAATCTTGCCTGAGTAGTTTATAATGTATTTGTATTAATAATGATATTTCGTATGAATGAAAAAAGGAGGGGAAAAAATGGACCGTATGTTTCGTGTTCTTGCTTTTTGGACAGGAATATTCACAATTATGTTTTTCGTAGGAGAAATGTACATTCCTTCAGCATTGTTCTTAGTTCAAACGGCTTTTTTCCTAACAATTAGTTATTTACGACTATCTGAACGTATGTATATGTACTTGTTCGGAGCATATTTAACAGTGTTTATGATCGGGTTTACTTGGTATACAGAGTTTATTATGATACCAGGTTTCGGAGAATAAACAGTGATGCCCATCTATATTATATGTAGATGGGTTTTTTCATTTCAAAAGCTCGGTAGAGCTTACAAATTGAATGTAAATGATTTAAATTTTATGTTATAATACAAATGATTATTGAATTTTCTTTAAAATTAAACATTTGCGAATGAAAACAAGAAGAGAGATTATTTAATATGTGATTAAATAACACCGAAGGGGCAATGAGGAAGAAACTCTCAGGTAACAGCATTCTTGTTGGACGCGCCTCTGGAGCAAGCTGACTAGCAACCAAGGTAAGCTTAATTAAGTTTGGTACCAACAGAGATTTCCTAAGTGTATTTAGTGAGGTCTCTTTTTTAATGTTATAAAAGTTATAAAGGAGTGTATGTCATGAGTGAATTAAAGCGAACACCACTATTTTCAGAATATGAAAAACATGGTGCAAGAACCATTGACTTTGGTGGTTGGGATTTACCTGTTCAGTTTTCAAGTATTAAAGATGAACATGAACAGACTAGGACAAAGGCAACTCTGTTTGATGTCTCTCATATGGGGGAAATCTTTGTAGAGGGGGATGATAGTTTAGCCTTCTTACAAAAAATGACAACAAACGATGTGGAAAAATTAAAGCCTCAAAAAGCACAATATACTTTCATGTGTTATGAAAATGGTGGCGTTGTTGATGATTTTCTCGTTTATATGTTAGAAGAAAATTGTTATTTGCTCGTCGTTAACGCAGCAAATATTGAAAAAGACTATGAATGGTTAACGAAGCATCATTCGGATGAAAAGATAACTATTACTAATCGTTCAGAAGACTACGGGCTTCTCGCTTTACAAGGGCCTTTAGCACAGTCTATTTTACAAAAGGTTGTTTCAATAGATTTAGAAGAAATTAAACCGTTTTCTTTTAAGCAAGATGTAAAGGTTGAAGGTGTCGATAGTGATCTTTTAATTTCTCGAACTGGCTATACGGGTGAAGATGGATTTGAGTTATATGTGAATGCACAAGATGTTGTTGCTTTATGGAAGACCTTATTAAAAGCAGGTGGCGACGATATTAAGCCAGCAGGATTAGGGGCACGTGATACTTTACGATTTGAAGCGGGGCTCCCTTTATATGGGCAAGAGCTGTCTCAAGATATAACACCAATTGAAGCAAATTTAAAGTTTGCTGTAAAGATTAATAAAGCAGCAGATTTTATTGGAAAAGATATTTTAAAAGAACAAGTAGAAAATGGTACGAAACGTACCTTAGTTGGTATTGAAATGATAGATAAAGGGATTCCACGAACTGATTACGAGCTTGTATTAGAAGATGGTACAGTGATTGGAAAAGTTACAACAGGTACACAAGCACCAACATTAAAGAAAAACATAGGTTTTGCTTTAGTTGAGAAAGAATATAGTGCAGTTGATACAGAAGTTTACGTACAAGTGCGTAAACGTACATTGAAAGCAAAAGTTATACCAACACCATTTTATAAGCGTGTAAAATAAGGAGGATGTCAAATGGGTTTACGTTATTTACCGATGACAGAAGAAGATAAACAAGCAATGTTAGATACAATCGGTATTGAATCGACTGAAGAATTATTTACAGATATTCCTGAAGAAATTCGTTTTAATCGTGAATACGATTTAAAAACACCACCAAGTGAATATGAATTAAAGAAAGAATTAAGTGCATTAGCAGCTAAAAATGCTAACTTAAATGAATATACATCTTTTCTTGGTGCTGGTGTCTACAATCACCATTTACCATCAGTTGTTAATCACGTTATATCACGTTCAGAATTTTATACGGCATATACACCTTACCAACCAGAAATTTCTCAAGGTGAATTGCAAGCCATCTTTGAATTCCAAACAATGATCTGTGAATTAACAGGGATGGATGTAGCAAACTCATCATTATATGATGGGGGAACAGCTTTAGGTGAAGCAGTTAATTTAAGTCATGGACAAACAAAGCGATCAAAAATTATCGTTTCTAAAACAGTTCATCCTGAATATAGAGATGTTATTCAAACTTACACAAAAGGCTTCAATTTAGAAATCGTAGAAATTGATCATAAAGATGGTGTAACAGATTTAGAAGCTTTAAAAAGTGAATTAGACGATAATACAGCAAGTGTTGTTGTACAATATCCAAATTTCTTTGGTCAAATCGAGCCATTAGCTGAAATTAATGACCTTGTAAAAGAGAATCCTAAAACGATGTTTATTACATCAAGTAATCCACTTGCTATTTCATACTTGACACCGCCAGGTGAATTTGGAGCAGATATTGTTGTAGGGGATACACAAGTATTTGGTATTCCTGCGCAATTTGGTGGGCCACATTGTGGATATTTTGCAACGACAAAGAAATTAATGCGTAAAGTACCAGGACGTCTAGTTGGTCAAACAATTGATGAAGATGGAAAACGTGGCTATGTTTTAACATTACAAGCACGTGAACAACATATTCGCCGAGAAAAGGCGACTTCTAATATTTGTTCTAACCAAGCATTATTTGCATTAGCTACTGCGGTTGCCATTACATCACTTGGAAAAAACGGCTTGCCACAAATGGCTTATACTAATATGCAAAAGTCACGATATATGAAAAAACAATTAAATGAAGCTGGTTTTGATGTTGTGTTTGAAGGATCATTTTTTAATGAAATTGTTGTTAAATTAAATAAAACTGTTTCTGAAGTAAACAAAGCCTTGTTTGATGAGAAAATAATCGGTGGTTATGATTTAGGAAGAGACTATGAAGAATTAAAGAATCATATGTTAATTGCAACGACTGAAATCCGTTCAAAAGAAGAAATAGATAAATTTGTAAAAGAATTGAGGGATATTAATGGCAATTAAAGATTTTCCACTCATTTTTGAAAGAAGTAAAAAAGGGCGAGTAAGTTATAGCTTACCGGCACTTGATGTAGAAGAAGTAAGCTTAGAAGAAGAATTGGATTCTCAATATATCCGTTCTGAAAAAGCAAACTTACCAGAAGTTAGTGAATTAGAATTAATGCGTCATTATACAGGGCTTTCGAATCGAAATTTCGGAATTGATTCTGGTTTCTATCCATTAGGATCATGTACGATGAAATACAATCCGAAAATTAACGAGGATGTCGCACGATTAGATGGCTTTTCACATATCCATCCGCTCCAAGACCCTGATACAGTCCAAGGTGCTTTAGAAGTCATGTATGATTTACAAGAGTCCTTAAAAGAAATTACAGGAATGGCTTCTGTATCACTTCAGTCAGCTGCAGGGGCACATGGTGAATGGACTGCATTAATGATGATTAAAGCATTTCATGAAGCAAATGGAGATACACAACGAACGAAAGTGATCATTCCTGACTCAGCACATGGAACAAACCCAGCATCAGCTTCTGTTGCAGGATTTGATACGATTACAATTAAAACGAATGAAAAAGGACTTGTTGATATTGAAGACTTAAAACGTGTTGTAGGTGATGATACGGCTGCTTTAATGTTAACAAATCCTAATACACTTGGTTTGTTTGAAACTGAAATAATGGAAATGGCAAAAATTGTTCATGATGCAGGTGGAAAGCTTTATTATGATGGAGCAAATTTAAATGCCATCATGGGCTATGTTCGACCTGGAGACATGGGCTTTGATGCGGTTCACTTAAACTTACACAAAACATTTACTGGTCCACACGGTGGGGGTGGTCCAGGATCAGGACCTATCGGCGTATCAGAAGAGTTAGCTGCCTTTTTACCAAAACCAACTGTTGAAAAGCAAGACGAAAAGATTGTCTTTAATTATGATCGCCCACAATCAATTGGTCGAGTAAAACCGTACTATGGAAACTTTGGTATTAATTTACGAGCATATACTTACATTCGCTCAATGGGGCCAGAAGGGTTAAAGAAAGTAAGTGAATATGCTGTATTAAATGCTAACTATATGATGCGTAGACTAGAGAAGAAATACGAACTACCATACACACAACATTGTATGCACGAATTTGTATTATCAGGCAGCATACAGAAAAAATTAGGGGTTAGAACGTTAGATATTGCTAAACGCTTACTAGATTATGGCTTCCATCCACCTACTATTTACTTCCCATTAAACGTAGAAGAAGCATTAATGGTAGAGCCTACAGATACTGAGTCTAAAGAAACTTTAGATGAGTTCATCGAGACGATGTTAACGATAGCAAGTGAGGCAGAAGATGAGCCAGAACTCGTTCAAGAAGCACCACATGATACTGTCGTAAAACGTTTAGATGAAACATTAGCTGCTAGAAAACCTGTCTTACGGTATGAGTTTGAATAAATAAAAAAAGAAGGGAGCACATCATTTTCTTGATGTGCGACCCTTCTATTTTTTTGCATCAATTTTACCTGTCCACTTACGAAAGCCGCCTTGTAGAACATTTAAATCGTTGTAACCCTTTTTACGTAACATATTCGCCGCTCTAACAGAACGTGCAGAGTTTTGGCAATATAAGTATACAGGTTTATCTTTACGCAATTCAATAAGACGTTGCTTCAACTGTGTCATTGGGACGTTTCGAGCACCTCTTATGTAACCACGATCAAATTCACTTGGTTCACGTACGTCAATCAGTTGAGCTTTACGATAACCTTCGATAAATTGATCTTGCGTTAAGAAAGTAATTTTGGCTCTCGTACGGAAGAAGGTAAATACATATACGACGAGAAAGACAACCAGTATAATGATAAGATACTTTAACATAACTAAATCCTCCAACTAATTCTTAATATACACTTCTATTATCATTCTATATACTTTACTTAAATATGTCGAATGTTTGCACTAAGTGAGAGGTAAAAGTGAAAGAAAAAAGTTTCTGTGGAGAAACATTTTTATAGACTGATTTTGAAAACTTGTATGAAGCCTTGTTATCATGTAAGATGAAATGTAGGAAAATTGTTTCCCTATCGAATATAGGAGGAGATTAGATGCCAACTCCGAGTATGGAAGATTATATTGAAATTATTTATAATTTAATTGATACGAAAGGGTATGCTCGCGTTACAGATATTGCTGAAACGCTTGAAGTTCATCCATCATCAGTGACTAAAATGGTTCAAAAGTTAGATAAAGACGATTTTGTACATTATGAAAAGTATCGTGGATTTATTTTAACAGAAAAAGGGAAGGAAATTGGTAAGAAATTAGTTTTCCGCCATGATTTGTTAGAAGACTTTTTGGAAATTATCGGTGTAGAATCAGATAATATTTATGATGATGTAGAAGGTATTGAACATCATTTAAGTTGGAATTCAATCGATCGTATTGCCGATTTAGTGAGATATTTTCAAGAAGATGAAACGAGAATTGACTATTTAAGAAAAATGAAGCGTGGTATAAAATAAAAATGACCGGGTCTTATAAGACTCGGTCATTTTTGTCTTGATCTTTTTTACCGTCAATGACTCTCAAATGAGGAGCATGTCGTCTTTTTCTTCTTTTTCCTTTTGACGTTTGCGATGAAGGCTTTTTAGGATCTGCTTTAAATTGTTGTTCATACTTTTTACGAGATTCTTTTGCAGCTCTTTTATATTTTTTCATTTCATCTGATTCACGTCCGCGTGTATATCCACCTTGATTACGTGTTATAAAGAAAGTTAATACTTTATACATAATAAAGGCAAATATAGCCGTTAACATTAATGTAATCATTAAGCCAGTTGGGTTTTTAATTAAGTATGTTCCAAAACCAAAAACAGCTAATCCAATTAGAAAGTAAACAATATATTGCGTAAAAGAACGCATGGACTATTTCCCTCCTTTATGATGAGCTATCACTTGCCATTGGTTCCTGAAAAGGTGTGATAACACCATCATTTTCTAAAACACGCTTAAATGAGTGAAGTGCAACCTCTACTTGTTTATCATCTGGTTCCTTAGTCGTTAATAGTTGTAACCATAGGCCAGGATAACCTAAAACTTTTAAAACGGGTATATGACGCACTTTATTCGTTAATTGCAAGACTTCGAATGATAAGCCAATCACAACTGGAATTAATAAAATTCGATTGACAACGCGCCACCATAGCGGATCTGTCGCTACAAACATATAGACTAGCATTCCTACTATCACTGTGAACAGAATAAAGCTTGAGCCACATCTGTAGTGGAGTCGTGATTGGGATTGAACCGCTTCAGTCGTTAAAGGTAAATTATTTTCATATGCATTAATTACTTTATGCTCAGCACCATGGTATTGAAATACTCGCTTAATTAATGGTGTTAAGGATATAAAATAAATGTATGCTAATAATAATATTAACTTTAATACAGTTTCTAAAACAATTTGGCCCATTTTAGAAGGGACAAATGTAGAAAAAAAGTTAGCAACAATGGCTGGTGTAACTGTGAAGATTAATTTACTCATAATAAATGATAAAACGCCGATGACACCAATACCTAAAATCATGACTAATTTAGACGTCTGCTTTTCTTCCTCGATTTTATCATCATCTTCGGGATTGACTTCATATCGGTCTGATGCAAAGTCTAAATGTTTTACCCCATTGGCACTTGCTTGAACAATTGACACGAGCCCTCTAATGAAAGGGATCTTTTTTAATTGTTTGGCTCTTTTAGATTCTTCCCTTTTAACTTCAAAATATTCAATTGAATCATCATTCCGACGAATGGCTGAAACGAATGATTCACGACCTGCGAACATAACCCCCTCAATAAGGGCTTGCCCACCGTAAGCTTGTTCTTTCTTTTTACTCAAAATTCATCACCGACCTTATATATGTATTTTACTAAAAAAAATCTATAATCACTAGTATTACTTACTATTTATTAAAAATGTACGATAAATTTAACATTTTCCATTAATGTAAAAATGTTTAGAATTGTGCTAAACTAATGATATATTAATTTACAAGTAAGGGGATAAAAGATGACGAAACTAAGTAAACTAAGAAGTAAATTCGATTCATTATCAATTGATGCATTTTTAGTAACTAACCCATTTAACCGGAGATATATGACAGGGTTTACTGGTACTGCTGGTATTGCTTTGATTACGAAAGAAGAGGCCTTATTTATCACTGACTTTCGTTATACTGAACAAGCAAACGAAGAAGCAAAAGGATTTAAAGTCATTGAGCATTCCAGTCCAATTTTAGAGGAACTCGGTCAATACATTAAGGAGCTAAATATTGAATCATTAGCTTTTGAAAAAAGTGATGTAACCTACGGCTTATACGAATCTTTCAAACAACATTTTGCTTGTGATCTAAAGCCAACAAGCCAAGTGATTGAAACATTACGTATAGTAAAGACACCAGAAGAAATTGCTATCTTAAAAGACGCAGCTAAAATTGCTGACGATGCATATGAGCATATATTAAATTATATTAAACCAGGGGTAAAAGAGATTGATGTTGCTAATGAACTGGAATTTTTCATGAGAAAACAAGGTGCAAGCTCATCAAGCTTTGATATTATTGTGGCTTCAGGTCATCGTTCAGCATTACCACATGGTGTTGCCTCACATAAAGAAATTCAAGCAGGTGAACTTGTTACACTTGATTATGGTGCTCTATATAATGGTTACATTTCGGATATTACCCGTACTGTTGCAGTTGGTGATGTATCAGAGCAATTAAAAGAAATATATGATGTCGTCTTAGAAGCACAAATTCGTGGTGTTGAAGGAATTAAGCCAGGGATGACTGGAATAGAAGCAGATGCTTTAACACGTGACTATATTACTGAAAAAGATTATGGCCAATATTTTGGTCATTCAACAGGTCATGGTATCGGATTAGAAGTTCATGAAGGACCAGGTTTGTCATCACGTTCTGATATCGTTTTAGAGAAGAATATGGTTGTGACCGTTGAACCAGGGATTTATATAGCAGAAGTTGGTGGTTGCCGAATAGAAGATGATATTTATCTGACAGATTCAGGCAATGAACGATTAACGTTTGCTACAAAAGAGTTTATTCAATTATAATAGACTTATAATGATGATAGGGAGAGAACAAGATGATTTCAGTTAACGATTTTAAGACAGGCGTCACAGTAGAATATGATGGCGATATTTGGCAAGTTATTGAATTCCAACACGTTAAGCCAGGTAAAGGAGCTGCTTTTGTTCGATCAAAGTTACGAAACTTACGTTCAGGCAGTATTCAAGAGAAAACCTTCCGTGCAGGTGAAAAGATTAAACGAGCACATATTGAACATAAGAAAATGCAATACTTATATGCATCAGGTACTCAACACGCATTTATGGATGTTAATACTTATGAACAAATTGAATTAAGTTCAGACCAAATTGAACATGAGTTAAATTTCATTACTGAAAATATGACTGTCGATATTAACATGTTTGAAGGTGAAATTTTAGGGGTGAATTTACCTAATACAGTAGCTCTTGAAATAGTTGAAACAGAACCAGGTTTAAAGGGTGATACTGTAAGTGGTGGTTCAAAGTCAGCTAAGTTAGAAACTGGCTTTACCGTTCAAGTCCCTTTGTTTATTAACCAAGGTGATAAAGTAGTCGTTAGTACAGACGATGGAAAATATATGTCACGCCAAAACTAAATGAAAGCTCAATCCTTTATAGTCCTTATGACGACTATAAAGGATTTTTTTATGCATAAAATAAGTTAGTTTACGTATATATGAATTAAAGAGAAGTAAAGGTGATGGAATGGACGAGGTTATATCAGTATTTCCCTTGATATATCAAAAAGAGATTAGCCCTTATTTAACAAAGCATCATCAGTTAGAAGAAATACGAATTAGAGCACATCAACCGCTGCAATTATTATTTTCTAATCAATCAATTTGGTTAACACAAATAATAGGAGACGAAGATTGTCATACCATTTTAACGAATATAACAAATTATTCGTTGTACCGATATGACGAACAAATTAAACAAGGTTATTTGACTATGAAAGGAGGCCATCGAGTAGGATTAGCGGGAGAAGTTGTTTTGAAAAATAATAATATTTCATATATGACAAACATTACATATATGAATATAAGAATAGCCAAACAATTAATATACGATCTGACACAAGTCATCCAAAAGTTAGTGAAGCGTCAAGGTTTATATAACTGTTGCATTATTGGACCACCACAAGTAGGTAAAACGACCTTCATTCGTTCACTGTCTTATGAACTAAGTAAACAATACAAAACATTTTTAATTGATGAACGTTCTGAGCTATCGGAGACGATGCCAAGGACAGCTTTTCGAATGATTGATATTTTAAAAAATTGCCCTAAACATATTGCTGTTACGATGGCGATTCGCTCGATGTCACCTGAGTTGATAGTTGTTGATGAAATAGGAAGTAACCAAGATGTTATTGCCATTCATGATGCCATGAATGCAGGTGTTAATGTCATGTGTACAATCCATGGCTATCATAAAGAAGACATAGATAACAAAACGATTTTTAACGAGAAACAAAACTTATTTCTTTTCGATCGATACATCATCTTAGAGAGAAAGAAAGATGAGATGCTAGCACAGTTTTTAAATGCAGAAGGAAAAAAACTACAATCAATTGAGATTCGTCCATATGAAAGTATTATTTAGTATCATTATTATTTTATCGACAAGTTTATATGGCTTTGAAATGTATCGAAAATTATTAAATCGGAAAAAAATATTATTTTCCTGGATTGATTTGTTAAGACGAATTGATCTAGAAGTTAAATATCATAAAAGTTCACTCCCCCTTATATTTAAAAAGCTGGCCAAGGATTTGCAAGGACCTATCAGTGAGTTTTGTCTAAATATCAGTGAAGCATTAACAAAGAAAGAGAAAATCCTAAATGACATATGGCATGAAGAAATAAACAACTTAAGTGTGAAGTACTCATTGACTAAAGATGATGTAAAGCTTCTAACACAATTAGGGAGTTTTATTGGGAGCTATTCCTCTGAAGAGCAGACTGTGCAAATTAATAAGGTTGTATTAACTTTAGAAGGTCATTATAAAAAAGCAGAAGAGAATGTTACAAAGTATCGGCCAATTTATCAATATGGCAGCATACTACTGGGCATATTGATTGTCATATTAATCGTTTGAAGGGGTGATTAATTGTTAGATAGTTCTCTTATTTTTCAAATTGCTAGTATTGGGATTATAACAGCGCTCCTCTACACTATTTTAAAAGAATTGAATAAAGAGGCTATTGCACAATTTATTTCTCTCCTCGGGTTTATTATCGTTCTATATATTGTCATTCAACAACTAGCTAAACTATTTCAAGAAATAGAAACAATGTTTTTATTAGGACTATATTAAATGACCATTTTACATGTATTCTTATTTGTCATCCTTGTAACGACGATGTATATGTTATTATCACAATTTTCATTAACAATTGCTCATACGCTATTAATGATAGGATCTGTGCTCATCTTTATCCAGTTATTAAAACCGCTTCAAACGATTTTTAAACTGTTAAGTGAATTAATAGATTATACAGGACAAGATAATGAGCAACTAACTATATTAATAAAAGTTGTTTTAGTCGCCTATATTAGTGAGTTAGGAGCCAGTATTGCAAAAGATGCTGGCTTGGAATCAATGAGTTATCAAATTATTTTATGTGGTAAAATATTCATCCTTATTCTAGCATTACCAACTATTCAGCATATTATTGAACTATTCATTTCAATTATTCCTACTTACGATTTGTCTCAGATGAGGGTTGAATGATGAAAATACAATGGATTAGTTTATTAATTGCTTGTTTTTGTCTTATGGGACCTGCTCATGTTAATGGAGAGGCAGCAAGTAGAGATGCTTCGATTGTCGAAGATTATGAAGACGATTTGAAAGAGCTAGAATCAGAACTCCTTTTAAACGAAGAAGAAACAAAATGGCTAGAAGACCTTGAAAACAAAGAGAAACGATCATTGATGACATTGATCGAACCAGTTGTCAGCTATTTTTTTTCCGAAGTTAAAAGTAACATCCATTTGCTCTTATTAATTGTTTTAATGATTATATTCAGGTCGATATTCCAATATATGACTCATAATGATGAACGCTATCGTGTCCATCAAGTCGTCCATTTTGTGACCTATTTACTTATATATAGTGTCTGTATTCATAGTATGGTCGAGATATTCACATATAGTAAACATGTTTTGTTACGGATGAATGACTTCATGTTCGGCTTAATTCCACTTCTTATTAGTATCACAGCTCTCGGTGGTCAGTTTTTTTCTGTTGCATTTTTCGAACCATTTATTATCTTTCTTTTATATAGTGGCAGTTTGCTTATTACTCATTTTATATATCCCTTATTTATTTTATCAGCAGTCATTTATTTTGTCAGTCAGTTAAATGATGCCATTCAAATAACGCATCTAGCAAACTTACTGATCTCAATTGTAAAATATAGCTTAATCATTTTTGTGACTGTTTTTTTAACGATTATGTCAGTTCAATCTACTATAACAGTTGTGCAAGATAGTATTGCTTTGAAGACGACACAGTTTGTGACAAATAACTTCATACCTATTGTTGGAAGAACATTAACAGAAGGGGCAGAAACAATTGTAGCGACGACATTATTAGCGAAAAACAGTATCGGTTTAACGGCTTTAATTATGATCACAACTATTATATTATTTCCGATTATTAAAATTGCTGTCATTGCTTTACTATTTCGATTAACAGCTGCTCTTGTCCAACCTTTAACTGCAAATGAACAAATGGTACATATCGTTGATGATATTGGTCAATATATATTTTATTTACTAGCTATATTAATGACAATGGCTGCCTTGTATTTTATCGTTATCCTTATATTCATCTTATCAACGAGTTTACCTATATTATTCAAATAAGGTGATCAATTGGCTTTTTTAACGAACTGGCTGACGCAAATTTGTATTGTCATAATTGTCATATCGGTTATGGAATTACTTATTCCGAAAAATCGCTATAAAAACGATATCCAATTTGTCTTACAACTTATATTTATAACGATTTTACTGCAACCATTTATTCAACTCTTTCAATTACATGATTACTCGAGTAAGACAGCGAGTGAATACACGATGGAACAGTTTGAAGGTCGTTATAACTCTCTAAAAGAAGATCTTATCCTTCAACGTGTCGCCAAGCAGGGTGAACAAATGGAGCGGCAAAAAAAGCTAGTTGAAGAGGAATGGAAACAAATCGCGAATCATACATTAAAAGAAGCCCCATTTTTAGTTAAACGTCTCATCCTCCAATTTAAAGACAAGAATGACCAGTTTAGTGAATTAAGTCAAATCGATGTCTATCTAGAGAAGAATGAATTAGTCTCTCAAGTTGAAAATATTACATTCGATGAAGAAAAAGTTGAATCATCTAAATTAAAGCAAGACATGCAAAAGCTATTAGCAGAAGCGTGGGAGATTGATGAGGCTTATATTGTCATTGTAGAGGAGGGAGGTGAATGAGTAAAAAGAATAATTTACGCGACTTTATGAATTGGTATGAACAAATAGATAAAAATAAGCGAAAAAAATACATTGTGATTTGTTTAATTATATCAATCATGGTTATTCTTTTTTTAAATATTGGTCAGAAAAGCAAGAATCAAAAGTTTGATGAAAAAGAAACAGTTCAGCTAGAACATGCCGACAAATCTACAGATCCAATCAAATCGATTCATCAACTCGAGCAAATGTATGAAAGAAACTTACAGGAGGCTCTTCAATCTATAAAAAAATATCATAATCTGCATGTCATGGTTAACATCGATTCAAGTTATATAACCGTTTACGAAAAAAATCGGACGGAAAATGGTCAAGTGACGACTGAAAAGGATACAAATGGAGGTGAAAGAAATATCGAGGAACAGTTAGAGGAAGACACGACAATATTTGAACGAGATGAACGAGTAGAAAAACCCGTTTATGTGCAAACAAAAAAACCTAATATAAGGGGTGTCTTGATTGTTGTTCAAGAAATACTGACAGATAAAGAAAAGGCAGATTTAAGTAGTCATGTTGCTAAGTGGTTAGATATTTCAAGGCACCGCGTATCAGTTATTAGTAATTAGAAGGAGAGGGGAAAACAATTGATAAAGAAACAAACAGTTTGGTTGTTTACGATGGTGAGTTTAATGATTGTGTTGACCGTTTATTACTTTGTTACAGATAAGGATCATTTCGCATTTTCCTTTGTACCTGAAAATGAATATGCCGATGTCGAAGATATGGAGGAAGAAATTGATATTGAAGAGACAGAACTTACATATGAAAACGAGTTTTTTACGACGACTCGAATTGAATTAGAGGATCAAAGGAGTGTGCAAAAGGAACGGCTTGAAGAGGTCATTAAAGCAAGCCATGTTTCTGCTGAAGAAGTAAATGAAGCTTTAGACGAGATCGAACACTTGGAAATGCTAGCCATGCAAGAAAGTGTATCAGAACAAACGATATTATCATTAAGCGATGACTATGAAGATGTGCTAGTCAGGGCAGAAGATGATAAAGTAAATGTTCATTTATTAACAGAGCAACTTGAGCGTGAAGAGGCTGCTCATATTATGCAAGTCGTGCGAGATGAGACGGGTATTAGTGAAGTAGAAATTAACTATCAATCTTTAAATGAAAAATAGTTTTGTTAAATGAAATGTACATTGTGCATTTCATTTTTTGTTTATATTAAATCCATAAAATGTTTTTCTTTTTAAATTTTAAGTGGTACGATAACACATATGAATAAAAAGATTAAAAATAAAAATCTTCAGTCTTTTTATAAAAAGTATGGTAAAATATAAATGATATTTTTAAATTTAAAGGAGAGACATTAAGCATGTTAAAAGGGGAAGAGTTAAAAGAATTAATACATTTAATTGACGAATCATCGATTACAGAATTTACATATGAAAAAGATGGTTCGAGTGTGACAATCAAAAAACAAGTTGAAGTAAATCAAGTTCAAGTACCATATCAACAAGTTGAGATGGCAACACCGGCTGCTCCTATTCAACAAGCACCTTCTACAAATCCAGTAGGTCAAGATGCCTCAACTGTAGAAGAAACGAATGATGAAAATGTAGTAGAAATCGTATCACCAATGGTTGGTACATTTTATCGTAAACCTTCACCGGAAAGTGATCCATTTGTTGATGTAGGATCAAATGTTTCAGAAACATCAACAGTATGTATTGTAGAAGCGATGAAGTTATTTAATGAGATCGAAGCGGAAGTGACGGGAGAAATCCTTGAAGTATTAGTTGGTGATGGAGAACTTGTCGAGTTTGGTCAACCATTATTTAAAGTTAGAAAGAATTAAGGAGCGGTTATTGTGATTAAGAAACTATTAATCGCTAATAGAGGTGAAATTGCTGTCCGGATTATTCGTGCCTGTAAAGAAATGGGAATACAGACAGTCGCAATTTACTCTGAAGCGGATAAAGAAGCATTACATGTTCAGTTAGCGGATGAAGCCTATTGTGTTGGGCCAGCTGCTGGAACAGAAAGTTATTTAAATATGACAAATATCATTACGATTGCAAAGGCAACAGGGTCTGATGCTATCCACCCTGGTTATGGTTTTTTAGCAGAAAACGCCGATTTTGCTGAAATTTGCCGCGAATGCAACATTACATTTGTTGGTCCCACACCTGATGCAATTCAAAAGATGGGTATTAAGGATGTTGCAAAGCGAACGATGCAATCAGCTGGTGTTCCAACGGTTCCTGGTTCAAAAGGAATCGTTGAAACAGTAGATGATGCAATTGCTGTAGCAAATGATATTGGCTACCCTGTTATTATTAAAGCGACAGCAGGTGGTGGCGGAAAAGGGATTCGTGTAGCGCGAAATGAAAATGAATTAATTTCTGGTTATAATATTACGCAAAAAGAAGCTGCAACAGCTTTTGGTAATCCAGGCTTATATCTAGAGAAGTTCATTGAAGATTTCCGCCACGTTGAAATTCAAGTGTTAGCAGATACTCACGGTCATGTTATTCATTTAGGAGAGCGTGATTGTACGATCCAACGTCGCCTTCAAAAGCTGATTGAAGAAACACCTTCACCAGCAATTGATGAGACGATTCGCCAGAAGATGGGAGAAGCCTCTGTTGCTGCTGCAAAAGCGGTTAATTATGTTGGTGCAGGTACGATTGAATACATATTTGATCGTAAAACGAACGACTTTTATTTTATGGAGATGAATACACGCATTCAAGTTGAACATCCTGTAACTGAAATGGTGACAGGAATCGACTTGATCAAAGAGCAAATTAAAATTGCCAATGGTGATGTCTTATCAATTCAACAAGAAGATGTTCAATTCAATGGTTGGTCAATTGAATGTCGAATTAATGCGGAAGATCCTTATAAAAACTTTATGCCTTCTGCAGGTAAAATTGATATTTACTTACCACCAGGTGGTCTAGGTGTTCGTGTAGACTCAGCTGCTTATCCTGGATATGTCATTCCACCTTATTATGACTCCATGGTGGCTAAATTAATTACATATGGTGCAACTCGTAAAGAAGCTATTGATCGTATGCGTCGGGCTCTAAATGAGTTTGCAGTTGATGGTGTTAAGACAACGATTCCATTCCACCATCAAATTATGTCACATCCTGTCTTTATTGATGGTGATTTTAATACGAATTTCTTAGAAGATTATCCAATTGAAGAAGAAATAGAATAAGTGTGATTAGAAACAAAGGATGAACGAGACAATATATTACAAAAGGGCTCTTTTTTTGTATGTTTGTCACATCATCCTTGTTTCTTTTTTTATTTCATATAAAAACCCTAGCAATCATCTATTAAATTTGGTACGATTTTAGAGAAGTTATTTTATTTTAAAGGAGAAAATAAATGAATCGTTCTGAAGCGCGTGAAGAAGCTTTTAAGCAAGTTTTTCAATATATTATTCAAAAAGAAATTGATACAGAAGATATAGAGGAAACATTTACTAAATTAATTGTTGAAGGTGTTTTACACCATGAA